>JAFBAP010000101.1 GCA_019247695.1 Verrucomicrobiota bacterium
GCGCCAATCGCTGATAGCCCCGGGCGGAATGGCCCCAATTAGGACGTCCCGGGTGATTCCCCCGGTGTTCGCCGCCGCAAAGGACAGCACCAGAACGCCAAACACATCCAACCGATGCTTCACGCCCGCCATCGCGCCGCTCAGGGCAAAGACAAAGGTGCCGGCAAGATCAAGTATATACGGAAGCGACGCCATGAAGAAGGAAGACGGAAGACGTTTCCTCAGACCACGCTATTGGCAAGCATATACGCGAACGGTTAATGCCGCGATAAACCGCTTCATCTGCCTACGCCGATAATCCCCCGAGTTACAGGGTGCGATGCCGGCACCGCGGAAACGTCAGGACTGCCAAGATCCTCAATCGCAACCTATTCTACCGGTAGCCATGCCCTGGTCGCGACGACGAGCGTCTCAACGCCTGTTCGCAAAGTCCCGCTTGGCGGCGACCGTGGCAGGCTCGCGATGCTTTGCTTAAGAAAAACTCGTCTTAATGCACCTCCGGGGCGTCCCTGGTTGCGACGTGCAGGACTGAACCGATCGGCAGGATGAGCACGAGGCCGGTTTGCGGGTCCACGATTGTGCAGACGTGCTGGCCGACGCTCATCCGCTCGACGGTTTCGATCGGGTAAGTCTCACCGCGTTTCAAGGTCACGGTAAAGGGGATGAAGGGCTGTTTTCGTAAGAGCGTGATCAATTGCTCTCTCATACCATTTCGGCCGCCACGGAGGTAAAATCTTGTCTTCCTTCCCAGGAGCCCTGCCGGATTTAAACCTATGAGACCGTATGAACGGTCTTAGGCCCAACGGGCCGGGAGATCTTAGCCCAGGGTTCACCCTGGGAAGGCGTCTCTCCCCCCGGCTCATCCCTGAAGGGGCGGTAGAAGGCGTCGCTCGCGGGTTCTGCCGCCCCTTCAGCAAATCCAGCCCGGCGGGGCGGGCGTTTGTTGGGATGGGCGTACGGACGTGACGCCTTAGGAGGGCTCGATCGTAATTTGACAGTTACCCAGGGTAAACCCTGGGCTAAGGTCTGCCGGCCCGTTGGGCCTAAGGCCGATTCAGCCAGCTATAGAGAATCCTCCGGCACCGGCACCCCCTGACCCGCAATTCTGCCGGGATAAGTCTCTGAATGGTCTCATTCAACCTGCTTCTTTCGCGGATTTTTGGTGCCGGAGCTTTCGCCCGTTTTGTTCATTCCCCCCGGCTCGTCTATTTGTTCAGTTGTTTCCGGAGGAATGGCGCGGTTCGGGAAACCGGGTGCGCCGCAACTTCTTCAGGCGACCCGGCCGCCACCACCCGGCCGCCTGCGTCGCCGGCTTCCGGGCCGATGTCGACCAGGTAATCGGCTTCAGCGATCACGTCCAGGTTATGTTCGATCACGATGACGGTGTTGCCTTCATCGACCAGCCGCTGCAGAACGTCGATGAGCAGCCGCACGTCGGCCATGTGCAAGCCGATGGTTGGCTCTTCCAGAAGGTAAAGGCTCGATTTTGGCGCCTGGTTTTTTCTCAGGCGCTCGGTTAACCCGCGGGCGGTTCCGCTCTTCAGCTCACTCACCAGCTTGAGCCGTTGCGCTTCGCCGCCGCTAAGGGTCGGGCTCGGCTGTCCCAGCGCCAGGTAGCCGAGACCGGTACTGGCGAGCAGCTGCAACGGGTGATAGATCTTCGGTTGCGACCGGAAGAAGGCCGCCGCCTCTTCGATGGTCATTTCAAGCACGTCGCCGATGCTCTTGCCGTTGAACTGAACTCCGAGCGTCTGCGCGTTGAACCGTTTGCCGCCGCAGCTCTCGCAGGGGATGAAGCTGGTCGGCAGAAAATTCATCTCCAGTTTAATGATGCCCTGGCCGCTGCATTCTTCGCACCTGCCCCCTTCCGTGTTGAATGAAAACCGGCTCGCGCTGTACCCGCGGATGCGCGCTTCGGGCAGTTGGGCAAACAAGGCGCGGATTTCATCGAAGACCTTGACGTACGTGGCCGGGATCGACCGTGAAGACTTGCCGATCGGTGATTGGTCGACCTCATAGACTCCGCCGATGTATTCCGCCCCACGCACCTCCGACCACGGCAGCGTCTCGGGTTCTTTGCGCCTTTTCTTCGGCCCGGTGAGTTGCGCGCTGACCGCCGGCAACAGGACCGAACGCAGCAGGGTGCTCTTCCCGGACCCGGAGACGCCGGTGATCACGGACAGCCGGCCGATCGGAAAGCGCGCATCGATGTTTTTCAGGTTGTTTGCCCGGGCGTTGCTGACCTCCAGCCAAGGCACGTACTGCAGCGGCCGGCGTTCCCCGCGCAAAGGGTGGATCATCGGTTTGCGGAGGTAGAGTCCGGTCACCGACTGCCGGTTTTTCTTGATCTCACCCAGCGGGCCGAGCGCCACGACGCTGCCGCCTTGCCGGCCTGCGCCCGGTCCAAGGTCGAGGATCGTGTCGGCGCGGCGCATCGTTTCCTCGTCGTGCTCAACCACCACCAGGGTGTTGCCCTTTCGTTTGAGCGCCTCCAGCGTTGCCAGCAGCCGGTCGTTATCCCGGGGATGCAGGCCGATGGTCGGCTCATCCAGCACGTAGAGCACGCCGCGCAGGTTCGAGCCCAGTTGGGCGGCCAGCCGGATTCGCTGGGCCTCACCGCCGCTCAAGGTTTTTGCCGCCCGGCTGAGGGCGAGGTAATCCAGGCCGACCTGTTGCATGAAAAACAGGCGTTGGCTGATTTCGGCTACAATCGGTCCGGCGATCGGGGTTTGCGCCGCGCTGAACCGCAACCGGCCGATCATCTCCGCGGCGCGGGTCACCGGCACGTGGACGAAGTCATGGATGGTGAAACCCTGCACCTGCACCGCCCGCGCCGCCGCATTCAGCCGTGCGCCGTTGCATTCATGGCATGTGCGTATTTTGCTCTCATCAACCCAATCGCTGCGGCGCTCCTCGATGAGCTCGGCTTCGAGCATCGATTCGGCCCTTTCTTCCTCCAGCGAGTAGGGCAGCAGGTAGCCGAACCCGCGACAGGTGCCGCACCAGCCGTGCGGCGAATTAAAGGAGAAAAGCCGGGGGTCAAGCTCCTCGAAAGCCATGCCGCACGAAGGACAGGTCATCTCGCTGCTGAGCACGACGCGCGATCCGCGCGGAGGCTGCAGGAAGGCCGAACCGTGGCCCAGTTTCAAGGCAGTCTTGATTAACTCCTGCAGGTCGCCGTTCCGGCCTTGCACGAGTTCGGCAATCACAACCTCGATGGTGTGTTCGCGGTAACGTTCGAGCTCCGGGAAATCCTCCACGGCGCAGCGCGTTTTGTCCACGATCAGCTCGCGATAAC
Source organism: Verrucomicrobiota bacterium (assembly GCA_019247695.1). NCBI lineage: Bacteria > Pseudomonadati > Verrucomicrobiota > Verrucomicrobiota bacterium. The sequence goes on from JAFBAP010000101.1 coordinate 3,299, forward strand.
CTGAGCGTTCAGCCCAGGCCGCAACTTCCTTGTGAAAACCTTTCCTGGCTTTTACCACCGGTGCGAGCAGCAACGCCGGCGTGCGGGTGAGCGCCTCGCGCACCTGCCGCGTGATTGCCGCCAGGCTCTGTCTGGCTACGGAGACCTGGCATTTCGGGCAGAACTGCGTTCCGAGTTTGGCAAATAACAACCGTAAAAAGTGGTAAACTTCCGTGACGGTGGCAACGGTGGACTTGCCGCCGCCCTGGCTGACCCGCTGTTCGATCGCCACGCTTGGGGGCAGGCCTTCCACGTGGTCGACGTCCGGCCGTTCGAGCTGTTCGACGAATTGCCGGGCGTAGGTCGACATGCTGTCGAGAAACCGGCGTTGGCCTTCCGCAAACAGGATGTCAAAAGCCAGGCTCGACTTTCCCGATCCGCTGAGCCCGGTGATGACTACCATCTTATCGAGCGGTACCCGGAGTGAGAGGTTTTTGAGGTTGTGGTGCCGCGCGCCGTGAATGGAGATGGCCGGCGTCATCACCGGCGGCGCCTCCATCACGCGGGTGAGATCGGCTGCCGGAAAGGCAGGGACGAAGCCGTTGCCCCCGTATTTTTTCTTTGCGAAGCGCGCCCGGAGGAACCTGCCGGTCTGCGAATCGTCAACCGCCGCAACTTCTTCCGGGGCACCGGCCGCAACGATCCGGCCGCCGCGATCGCCTGCTTCCGGACCGAGATCCAGGAGGTAGTCCGCGCACTGGATCACGTCGAGGTTATGTTCGATGACGATCAGGCTGTTGCCGTGTTCCACCAACCGTTGGAAGATGTTCAGCAACGCGGCGATGTCGTCGAAGTGCAGACCCGTGGTCGGCTCGTCGAAAATTAACAACGCCTTCTTATGATGTTTGGTCGCTTCGGCGAGGTGCCCTACCAGCTTCAACCGCTGCGATTCGCCGCCCGAGAGTGCATTTACCGGCTGGCCCAGGCGAAGGTAGCCGAGACCGACCTGGCACAAAAGTTCCAGCGCGGGGATTACGGTGTCGCCGTAAGGCAGGACCTTAAAAAACTCCATCGCCTCGGTGACCGTCAGCTGCAGCAGTTCATAGATGCTTTTGCCGGCCAGTTTCACCTCCAGCACGTGCGGTTGGTACCGTTTACCCTCGCATTCGGCGCAGCGCACGTACTGATCGCTGAGAAATTGCATTTCAACCTTCTCGAAGCCGAGTCCGGCGCACCGGTCGCAGCGGCCCGTCCCGGAATTGAAGGAAAACACCCCGGCCGTGAACGAAGCCGCCCTGGCCTCGGGCACATCCGCGAACATTTCCCGGATCCGGTCGAAGATGCCGGCGTAAACGGCCGGCGTGGAGCGCGGCGACCTGGCCAGGGGCGACTGGTCGACCAGCAGCACCTCGTCGATCTTGTGCGCGCCGATGAGCCGATCGCAAAGCCCTGGCAGTTCTTCGGTTGCCTGGCCTTTGAGCCGGATCAGGTTTTCATAAAGCACATCCTGGATCAACGTGCTCTTGCCCGAACCTGACACCCCCGTGACGCAGCAGAAAACGCCCAGCGGAATGCGCGCGGTCAGGTTTTTGAGGTTATGCTCGCGTGCGCCCACGATTTCCAGAAAATCCTTGGGCCGCCGGCGAGTTGCGGGTACCGGGATCTTTTTCCGGCCGGTCAGGTACGCTGCGGTCAATGAGTCCGCCGGCGCTTTGTCCAGGGCACCCATCGGCCCTGAAAAAACCAGTTTGCCGCCGTGTTCACCGCGTCCGGGCCCGATCTCGATCAGGTTATCGGCCGCCCGCATCACGGCCTCTTCGTGCTCGACGACCAGGAGCGTGTTGCCTTTGTCGCGGAGCCCATGCAGGACGCGCACGAGGCGGTCGACGTCTCGCGGGTGCAGGCCGACGCTCGGTTCGTCCAGGACGAACAGGGTGTTGACCAGCGATGCCCCCAGGCAAGTGGTGAGATTGACCCGCTGAACTTCGCCTCCGGAAAGCGAACGGGTGGAACGGTCCAGCGTCAGGTAGCCCAGCCCGACGTCGACCAGGTACTGCAGACGCGCGGCGATTTGCGCGCGAAGCATTTCCACGGTCGCGTCGGCCTGGTTGAGCTTCAGGTCGCCCATTTTGCGGACCAGATCCTCGACCGGAAGCTGTTGCAGGGCGGGAAGGGGAAGATGCCCGTCGCCGATCACCAGCGCATAGTTGAGGGCATCGGGTTTAAACCGGGTGCCGTCGCAGGTCTCGCACAGCGTGTAGGCACGGTACCGGCTCAGAAACACGCGGACGTGCATCTTGTACGTGCGCGATTCCATCCAATCGAAAAAGCCGCGCAGACCGTACCAGCCGCCGCTTTCCCAAACCTCGTCAGCCGTCAGGTCGGGGCGCATGTCGCCGTTGATCACCCATTTCTGGTCGGCCTCAGGCAGTTCGTTGAAGGGCGTGTGGATATCAACCCCGCGCTCGACCGCGCGGTTCAGCAGGTCGCGCTGGCATTCGCGCATCTGGCCGCTTTGAAAGGGCTTGATCACCCCGTCGGCGATGCTCAACCGCCGGTCCGGCATGGCCCGTCCCAGATCGATCCCGATGGTGCGCCCGAATCCGCGGCAGGCGGGGCAGGCGCCCAGCGGGTTGTTGAACGAAAAAAGGCCCGGCGACGGCGCCCGGATGTCCAGGTCGCAGTAAGGGCAATGCCAGCCGAGCGAAAACCGGTGTTCCGTAACGGGATCAAGCGTCAGGACGTTGAGTTGGCCTTTGCCGAATTTGAGCGCGCATTCGATCGCTTCGGCCAGGCGCGCCCGGGACTCCTCGTTCACCGTCACGCGGTCCTGGATCACCGGAACCAAGCCCGGCAGGCGTTTCACCGCTTCGGGCTGATCGGTCCGCACGACGGCTCCGTCCAGCCAAACGCGCAGGAAACCCTGTTGATTCAGAAAGGAAAAGAAATCAGCCGGCTGCGTGCCGGGCGGCGCCGGGACGCCGAAGGTCACCAGGACCGCTTTATCCCTCAGGTCCCGCCCGACCTGTTCAGTGATTGATTCCGCCGATTCGGGCACGATCCGGCGCCGGCAGGACGGGCAGAAGGCCGCGGCCGCACGCGCCATCAGCAGTTTAAGGTAATCATTGATTTCCGTCATCGTCCCGACCGTCGACCTGGTGGTCCGGACCCGGTTGGCCTGCTCGATTGCGATGGCGGGCGGGATCCCGAGAATCTCATCCACCGCAGGCTTGTCCATGCGGTCCAGAAACTGGCGGGTGTACGGAGAAAAAGTTTCGACGTAACGCCGTTGGCCCTCGGCGTAAATCGTGTCGAAAGCCAGGCTCGATTTACCGCTGCCGCTCGGGCCGGTGACGACGTGCAACCGGTTCAGGCTCAGGTCGAGATCGATGCCTTTAAGGTTATTCTGGCGCGCGCCACGGATGATGATGGCGTTGGGTTGTCGTCGTGGTCGTGCAGCCTTGGCCATACGGGAGCGGGAAGGTAGTACGTCCGGCGCCGGTCCGCCAGTGAGCAAATGTACACTGAGTGCCGGTCACACGGCGGGCGCAGCGGGGTTGGCGGGCACAACGACTGAGTTCACACAGCGAACACGGCGGAACACGGCGACCACGGCGGGAAGATTAAATCATCCGCAGAGCACGCAGAAGGACGCAGAAAAGAGAAAACGTCCACAGATTACACAGATTGACACAGATTAAGGTCACACGGCGACCACGGCGAGAAGAGGAAAGGGTTCGGAGCTCGGCGTTCGGAGTTCGGAGCGGCATCCTGGGGATGGGTGCGAGCGTCAACCTTGGAGTCGCCGCCGGGTCCTCTTGATCTGTGTAATCTGTGGATGTATTCTCTTTTCTGCGTTCTTCTGCGTGTTCTGCGGATCATTTCGTTTTCCCGCCCTATCGCCGCGGCCGCTGCTGAGTGCGGTCGGTTACGAGGATGCAAAAGGTGAGCCAGACGGCGGCGGCCGCGTAACCGCCGATGACGTCGCTGAGGAAGTGTGCGCCCAGGTAGATCCGGCTGAAGCCGATCAGCAGGACCAGGATCGCAAGGGCGGCGATGACGATCCGGCGGGGGAAATTGGTCGAAGGTACCCGGGTGAGCAGGTAAGCCAGGAATCCATAGGTGACGAATGAGCCCATGGCGTGCCCGCTGGGAAAACTCCAGCCCGGCGGCGTCACCCAGGGATCCTGAAGCTGGGGACGAACGCGCCGGAAAACATTTTTCAGAATCGTGTTCAGCTCGCCGGTACCGGCCAAGGCGGCCGCCCAGCCCAGCAGCAGTGACCATCGGCGCTGGAAGGCCAGCACCAGCGCTGCGAGCAATCCGATCACGCCCAGGGTGGTGACATTGCCGAAAAACGTGATCGTTTCGAACAGGTGCACTGACCAGGGGGCGCCGTGCTGGTGAAAAAATTGCGCGACGCTGAGATCGAAGCGGGTCAGCCACGCCTGTTCGCCAATCTCGTCGGCAAGGAAAATGAAGAGCGCGCCCGCCGCGGCCATGACCAGGAGTCCGGCGATGAGCGCGGCGCTCAGCCATCGGCGCGGGTGACGCAACTTGTCGTTCAAGGCGTCCAGACTGCCCCTTCAACGCACCGCAACGCAAGCCCGGCTTACCTTCGATCGGGCACCACCTTCACCTCGGGGCCAGGGCGCTGTGCCGGCGGCTGTACCCGAAGTAAATCAGCAGACCCAGACCGAGCCAGATCAGCAGGCGGAGCCACGTTTGCCAGGGTAAAAAGACCATCTGGACGAGGCAGATCAGGGCGCCCAGGATCGGGACAAGCGGAACCCAAGGCGTCCGGAACTTGCGCGGCAGATCCGGCCGGGTTCGACGCAGAATGATCACGCTGAGGCTGACGATGACGAAGGCAAGCAGGGTGCCGATGGAGACCAGTTCGCTGAGAACGCCGATCGGGAACAGGCCGGCGAACGCCGCTGCAGCCAGGCCGGTCACGATGGTGGTCACAAAAGGCGTGCGGAAACGGGGATGGACTTTTGAGAAGACCGGGGGCAACAGACCATCCGTTGCCATGCGGTGAAAAATGCGAGGTTGCCCCAACAACAGGACCAGAATCACGGAGCTTAATCCGGCAAGGGCGCCGAGTTCAATGAACGGTTTGATCCAGGCCACGGCAGGACCCACCTTCGTCACGGCGAAGGACACGGGCGCAGGTACATTTAATTCCTTGTAGTTCACCACCCCGGTCAACACCAACGACACCGCGACGTAGAGCACGATGCAAACCAGCAGGGAACCCAGGATGCCGACGGGGATGTCCCGCCTGGGATTCTTCACCTCCTGTGCCGCCGTGGTGACCGCGTCGAAGCCAATGAAGGCGTAAAAAATCACCCCGGCCCCGGTCAGGATCCCGGTCCAGCCGTAAACGCCGGCGTGACCTTGGTTAGGGGGAATGAACGGCGACCAGTTTTGCGGCTGCACGTGCGGAAAACAAACGATCAGGAACGCTGCCACGACCAGAAGCTTCATGAAGACAATGACGGCATTGGTGCGGGCCGATTCGCGAATCCCGAGCACCAGGATCGCCGTGATTATCACTATGACGAGGATGGCAGGGAGGTTCAGGAATGCCCCTGTGAAGATGAGCCTGCCGTTATCAAAATCCAAAGGCGCGTGGCTCAAGGCGCTCGGGATTTTGAAGCCGAAATCGGCCAGCAGCGCAGTGGCGTACCCGGACCAGCCGACTGCAACCGTTGCGGCCCCGAACAAGTATTCCAGGATCAGATCCCAGCCGATGATCCATGCGATCAGCTCGCCGATCGTGGCGTAGGCGTAAGTGTAGGCGCTTCCGGAGATCGGCAGCATCGTGGCAAACTCGGCGTAACAGAGCGCCGAGCACAAACAGCCAAGCCCCGAGATCAGGAATGAAATCGCGATTGCCGGGCCGGCATGCTGCGCGGCCGCCGTTCCGGTCAGCACAAAAATACCGGTTCCGACGATGGCGCCGATGCCGAGCAGGACGAGGTGGAAACCGTTCAGGGCGCGATGGAAGTCGTGTCCGCCCTCGCATTCCTCGACGAGTTGGTCGGCCGGTTTTGTCCGCAATAATTCCATAGTTTTCTATCTCCTGTGCTTGCGTGGTCCGGCTACCCTGACGGCGGGGGATTCCGTCCCGTATGGGTACGCAGGGCGAAGGTCCGGAGGTTCTACCTTCGTGGTTCTACCTTCGTCAGTGGCTGGCCATGTGCCGGCCCAAAGTGGCGATGTCCACGGAATCGGCGGCGGTTTCATAGACGATCCGGCCGGCCGACATGACCAGTAACCGGTCGGACAAGGCCAGCAGTTCATCCAGATCTTTACTGAACAGCAGGACGGCAATTCCGCAGTCGCGCGCCGCGCGCCGCGACTCGAGCATCGAGCATCGAGCGTCGTCAGGCGTCATGGGGCGGTCACGCCACGGCCCGCAGAAAGGCATCTGAATCCGCCACCGCCCCAAAGACGCCGCCTTGCATCTTGATCATCTTCAAGGCGGCCAGGTAATTCCCGTAATCCGTTGCGCCCGTACAATCGGAAAGCAACAGGCACTCGTAACCGCGATCGTTGGCTTCGCGCATCGTGGTGTGGACGCAGACGTCGGTCGTGATCCCGGTCAGGACGAGGTTTCTGATCCCGCGCTGCCGTAGCAGCATGTCAAGGTCGGTAGCATAAAACGAACCTTTGCCCGGTTTATCGATGACCGGTTCGCCCGGGGCCGGCGCCAGTTCCGGGATGATGTCCCAACCTTGCTCCCCGCGTATCAGGATGCGGCCGCAAGGGCCCGGGTCGCCGATGCCGGCCCCGATCTGCCGGCTGCGCCACTGCTTGTTCTCCGGCAGGTCAAACAGGTCCGGGCGATGCCCTTCGCGGGTATGGATGATGGCAAATCCCTTTTCCCGCAGGGTAGCCAGCACCTTTTTGATCGGTTCGATCGGCGCCCGGGTAAGCGAGAGGTCATAACCCATTTTGTCGACGTAACCGCCCTGGCCGCAGAAGTCGGTTTGCATGTCGATGATCAGCAGGGCGGTGTTGTCCAGTCGCAGGTGGCCGTTGTAAGGCCAGCGGTACGGGTCAGCGTCGACGTAAGTATGGTTCATGCATCCTTTCCGAGTGCGCCGGGAGCCCCGGCAAGACTGCGTACATTGCTGTAGGTCAAACCCATGACCGGCCGGTCAGGCAGCAAAAGGAATGCCACAAATGACAGTGGGTGTCGGGTGCGAGCGTGGGAGGAGAGCCGCCCATGTCAAGTCTGTAACTCCTCTTCCCGCCGTGTGCGCCGTGGCTCGCCGTGTTCGCCGTGTGAACTCTTACGTTGTGCCCGCCCTCCTCGCTGTGCCCGCCGTGTGACCGTGTGAACTCTTACGTTGTGCCCGCCCTCTTCGCTGTGCCCGCCGTGTGATCTTAATCTGTGTCCATCTGTGTAATCTGTGGACGTTTTCTCTTTTCTGCGTGGTCTGCGTGTTCTGCGGAATTCTTTCTGTGTTCTCTGTGGATCCCGTGATCAGATTGCGCTGATCGAATTTCAGCAGAAATGCTGGATAAAAAGCGCCAGATCCAGCCAGGGGCGAACCGCCGGCCGGCACCTGGCTCGATTATCCGCCGGGTTCCCAGCCGGGCGACGCCAGTTCGAAGCCGGTGAACTCGAAAGCGGGGGCAACCGTGCAGCCGGCCAGCGTCCACGGGCCGAGGCTTCGGGCGGCCTGCCAGGCGAATGGAGGAACGATGAGCTGAGGCCGTTGGCCGGCCGTGAGTTCCGGCCCGAGGAGGCGCGTGTCGAGGCGAGGCGGTTGGGCCGAAATTCGTAACTCGAGCGGCGCTCCGGCGTACCAATGCCAGATCTCCGTTGCATCCACTTTGTGCCAATGCGAAACCTCGCCCGCTCCCAGTAAAAAGTAGATGGCTGAAGAATGGGCCCGGCCATTGGAACCGCCCGGGTCCCGGTAGGTTTCGACGTAGTGGCCGCCTTCAGGATGGGGTTTGAGGCCGAGCAGCGCAACCACCTGTGCCGCGGTCAGGCCTTCAATAGGTTTGACCATACCTGCATCATCTTACCTCTCGATTTTGACCGGCGTCAGTACTCTGAGAAAATGCGTTGCAGGTCCCTGGTGTCACGAGTCTTCGTCAACGCGACCATCAGTAAAATCCGCGCTTTCTGAGGATTAAGCGTATCGGAAACGACGAAGTCACGCTGGTCATCGTTAACTTCATTGTTTCGTGCCACGATGCCGTTACCGACGCGAGCGCTCCGCACGATGATGATGCCTTGTTGGCGCGCGTCGGCCAACGCCGCCTCAGTGGTCTCGGAAGGGTTCCCGTCGCCTACACCGGCGTAAACAATGCCGTCCACCCTGGCGGCGGTAAAGGCGTCGACGGCCGTGCGGCTGACCCCTTCGTGCCCGTAAACGATGGCGACCTCCGGGAGTTTTTGTACGTTCGCAAGGTCGAATTCGGTCTGAGAGGTATGGCGCCGGACGGGCGCGCGGTAGAAGGCCACCCGATCGCCCTGAACATAGCCGAGCAGTCCGAGTTCAGGCGTTTTGAACGTTTCCAGGCTTGATGTGTTCGTCTTGGTCACGTCCCGGGCGGCGTTAATCTCGTCTTCCAGGCAGACCAGGACGCCCTTGTCCGCAGACGCGGGGTTGGCGGCTACCAAAACCGCCTCGTACAGGTTGGCCGGACCGTCGGCAGAGATGGCCGTCGGCGGACGCATCGAGCCCACCAAGACAACGGGTTTTGCGCTCTTGACGACAAGGTTCAGAAAGTACGCCGTCTCTTCCAGCGTATCCGTGCCGTGGGTGATCACGATGCCGTCGACGCCGGTCTGTGCCGCCAGTTCGTTCACGCGACGCCCCAGCTTCAAAAGACCTTCGTTCGTCATGTTCTGGCTCGCGATCTGCATCGCTTGCTCACCGCGAACCTGAGCAATCTTCTGCAGTTCCGGCACCGCCTGAAGCAAGGCGTCCACCGGGACCTTGGCCGCCTGATAGCCGACCGTCGTGGTGGACGTGGCGCCGGCCCCGGCGATGGTTCCGCCCGTCGCCAGGATCACAACATTCGGACGGCCGGTTGTTTCAGCCCGAAGCGGTCGCGGGATGATGAGAAGCAGGGCAAAAAGCCCCGCGCCGAGCCGAAATGTGAAAGCCTTCATGCCCCTCATCAAAACCGAGGCAGGGGAGGCGGTCGAGCCGGGAAATTTGCAGGCGGAAGTTTATCGCCGGGTTAATCGGGCATTTTCGGTTGCAATCTCCGCCGCCGGTCGTAATCTGCTGCTCTCTTGGTAATCGGGCTGTGGCTCAGCTTGGCTAGAGCGCCACGTTCGGGACGTGGAGGCCGTGGGTTCAAATCCCACCAGCCCGACCAGTAACTCGGTGACTGGTAACGCGTAACGTGAAATTGGAAGCATTTGATGGCCGCTGCGGCCATTCATTCCTTCCGAAACCGGCGCGGGTCTGCCTTTCTTGGGATCCGGGATATAGGCCAAACTGACTGCCCCTCGTGGGCCCATCCGTAACCCGAAATCTTCTTCCTGTCGATAAAACGAAATTCCGATTGCCAACACGCCTCTTAAGACTGGGGTTAACTTCAGTATGAGTCTTCCTGCCGTGTTTCGCCGCGGTGCCGTGTGAACGCTTCCGCCGTGCCCGCCGTTCGATCGAACCCGTTAGCCGTTACGCGTTATCAGTTACCCGTCACCGTCCCTCGCAGTACCTGCGTAAGCCTTCAGCGATGCCGCCGGCGTATTCCTGGTAAATGTCCTGATGCCAGGCGTTGTCGAACCAGCGCCAACCTTCGTATTCACCGGCCTGAAACCGGTCGAAAAACGAGCGGCTGTTCATGACGTAACATTCGGTGTAAATGACCGGGCATTCATACAGGCGGTTGGCCAGGAGGTTGCGCGCCCAGACGTATCCGCTCGTGCCCGCCGGGATTGCGTTCGGGCTGTGGTACTGGTAGGGCGGCAGCCCGGTGGCCTGAGCCAGTGCGCGGGCAACCGACTCGGCCAGGGCCAGTTCTTCGGGGTGGGTCTGGCCCAGGAGCTTGAGCAGCATCTCGAAACGGACGTCGTCATAGGCGAGTTCCGGCGTTGAATAAGCGCCGTTGACGAGCAGGTGAAGGTGGTTGGCGTCGACCAGGCTGGGGTGATCGGGGTCGCCCCAGGGTTCGGCGTTGAAATGCACGCAAATGACCAGGTCCGGCCGGATGACCTCGTTGACGCGTCTGGCGCGTTCATGGATTTCGGCCACGCGGTAGAAGAGCCGCTCGGCTTGCCATTCGACCGAATGTTCCCGGAGCGGATCGGCCGGGCCCTGATAGGTCGGCATGATGCCTGAGCCGCCTGAACCGTGGTTCTCTTCATGGAGCAGGTCCCGAGCGGCCGATTGAAGACTTTCCGGGCGCAGCTCGGTCAAGGGTCCCGGGCCGGGGCGTACCAGTACGACGCGCGCGCCCAAACGTTCAAGTTGCGGCGCCAGGACTTGCGCGACGCGCAGCGTGAGGTCGCCTTCCCGGATCGGCTCGGCGCCCTCAAACTGGAACCAGCGTTCTTCCATCCGGGCGAAGTCGCCGCCGAGGTGACCCGGATCAATCGCGATGGAGACCCCGGCGAGGGGATGATCCGGGTCAGCGGCCGGTCGCGGCAACGGTTTCCAGTAGCGCGGCACGGGCCTGGGCGTCTGGCCGGCGCCGGCGAGGGTCAGCATTACGTTTTGGGTGGCGTTGGCCCGGATCATCACGGCGTCAGCCTGGGGATGGATCCAGGCCTGGCCGGCATGGCCGGGAGCATAAACGTCATCCAGCCAGCGCACAAATTGCGCGGCGGTGAGCGAGCCGTCGTACGCCTGCAGCCGGCCCCAGTCCGGCGGCGACGCGAGCGGGGTAACCCGCTGGGCGCGTGCGCGCGGGGTTGCCGGCATCAGCAAAATAATGGCCAGGCAGAAAGCGTGAACACGAAGGCGACGGAAGAGCATGCAGGTTGATTGAGCGCGGGGGTGAACTTATATAGGGAGAATTAATCTTTGCGCGGCGATGGTACGATTTCTTTTCCTTGGGGACATTATTGGTGAACCTGGCCGCAAAGCGGTGATCGACCTGCTGCCCAAGCTGAAAGCAAGCTGGGAGCTTGACTTTGTGGTGGTCAACGGTGAAAACGCGGCGGCCGGCCGCGGCATCACCCCCAAAATCGCGATCGATTTGCTCAGGGCGGGGGCGGCGGTCATCACCACCGGTGACCACGTTTGGGACCAGAAGGAAATCATCGGTTTTATTGAGACCGAACCCCGCCTGCTCCGTCCGGTGAACTACCCGGAAGGCACGCCCGGCCATGGTTCAATCGTGCTGGAAACCGCCAAAGGCAAAATCGGCGTCGTCAATGTGCAAGGGCGCACCTACATGCTGCCGCACCTGGAAAACCCGTTCCGGATTGTTGAGGCTGAAATCAAACGGCTGCGCGACGAAACCAAAATGATCTTTGTGGATGTGCACGCAGAAACGACGAGCGAGAAAATCGCTCTCGGCCGGTTTCTGGACGGAAAAGTTTCCGCCGTCGTCGGGACCCACACGCACGTGCAGACGGCGGATGAACGGATTTTTCCCGGGGGCACGGCGTTTTTGTGCGACGCCGGGATGTGCGGTCCGACGGAATCGGTGCTGGGACGCGAGATCCAGCCGATCATCCAACGCTTTTACAACAGCATGCCGGTTAACTTTCCGGTGGCTCGAGGCGAGGTGCGTCTCCACGGCGTGCGGATTGACATCAACGAAGAAACCGGGTGTGCCCTCCGGATCACCCGGGTCGCGGAGCCGTGGCATCCGCCTGCGCCGGAGGTTGCACCCCCAAGGCAGAACTCGGCGGCTCCAACTGAGCCGACCCCAACGGAGCCGACCTTAACGCCTTGAACGGTTCCGGCACACCGGTTCACCCAGGCCGGGCAGAAGTTGGGCTCGTTTGCGGGGACCGTGCGCCGCTGGCGCAATGCGCCGTTGTCAAGAATCCTGTTGACGGGGTAATGCTCTTTGTTAAGTTTCGGGCTCGCTTGACGGACCTAGAGCAACCATTGACCCGCCACGAGCAGGATCGAACCTCGTTGGACCGGGTCTTTTTGCTCAAAATCCGAAGCGAGCCCTGGCTGATCCTGCAGAGCAGAGCGAAGCGAGCCGCCGGGAAACAGCACGACGCCCATGTAGCTCAGTTGGCAGAGCACGTCCTTGGTAAGGACGAGGTCACCGGTTCAATCCCGGTCATGGGCTCCATGTCCTGACCAGACAATTTATTTACTGAAGAGGATTAGCAGCAAGCAGAAGGAGAAGACCTTAAATGGCTAAGGATAAATTCGAGAGATCCAAACCGCACGTGAACATCGGTACGATTGGACACGTCGACCATGGCAAGACGACGTTGACCGCCGCGATCACGACGATCCTGGCCGAGCGGGGCATGGCGGAAGCCAAGCGTTACGATCAGATTGACGCGGCTCCCGAAGAAAAAGAGCGCGGCATCACGATCAACACGGCGCACGTTGAGTATCAGACCGAGAACCGGCACTACGCCCACGTGGACTGCCCGGGGCACGCCGACTACGTCAAAAACATGATCACCGGTGCGGCGCAGATGGACGGCGCCATCCTGGTCGTCTCCGCGGCCGACGGCCCGATGCCGCAAACTCGTGAGCACATCCTGCTCGCCCGGCAGGTGGGGGTGCCTTCGATCGTCGTTTTCCTGAACAAATGCGACATGGTGGATGATCCGGAACTTCTCGACCTGGTCGAAATGGAAGTTCGCGACCTACTTTCGCAGTACGAATTTCCGGGCGACACGATCCCGATCGTCAAGGGCAGCGCGTTGAAGGCGCTGGAGGGCGATTCCAAGTCCAAGGAATCGATTCTGCAGTTGATGGCCGCCGTAGACGAATACATCCCGCTGCCGGAACGCCCGATCGATCAGCCGTTCCTGATGCCGATCGAAGACGTGTTCAACATTGAAGGTCGCGGTACGGTTGTTACCGGCCGGGTTGAGCGCGGCATCCTTAAGAAGATGGAGGAAGTCGAGATCGTGGGCATTCGCCCGACCGTGAAAACGACGGTGACGGACATTGAAATGTTCCGCAAGTTGCTCGACGAAGCGCGGGCCGGCGATAACGTCGGGGTATTGCTGCGCGGTATCAAGAAGGAAGACGTTGAGCGTGGTCAGGTCGTGGCTAAACCCGGCACCATCACTCCGCATAAAAAGTTCAAGGCTGAAGTTTACGTTCTGAGCAAGGAGGAGGGTGGGCGCCACACGCCATTCTTCACCAACTACCGTCCGCAATTTTACTTCCGGACGACCGACGTAACCGGCACGGTCAAGCTTCCCGAAGGCGTCGAGATGGTGATGCCCGGCGACAACGTTTCGATCGAGGTCGAGTTGATCACCCCGATCGCGTTGGAAAAGACGATTCGCTTTGCCATCCGTGAAGGTGGCCGCACGGTTGGTGCGGGGCGCGTGTCCGATATCCTTGACTAACCTCTTATTCTCGAGGAGGAATAGCGGATTGGCCCATGATCTCGCAACGGCGGAACATCGGCTTTCTGCAGCCGCTCAGATTTTCTTCGGGCCGAAAAAATAGGTCAGTAGCTCAATTGGTAGAGCAGCGGTCTCCAAAACCGCCGGTTGGGGGTTCGAGTCCCTCCTGACCTGTTCTTTTCTTCCCCGGAACCGCGGGCGGCCTGTTCTGTTCCCGGCCTGGAGAATAAGCGTAGCTTATGTTTCGTCGCGCAACACAGTTTTTGGGCGAGGTCCGCACCGAGCTCGGCAAGGCGAGCTGGCCGTGGGATCTGAAAGAAAAGGGCGCCCGGCGGTACCGTGAACTCATCGATTCCACCAGCGTGGTCGTGATCGCGATGCTTTTGCTCAGCGGCTACATCGCGTTCTGGGATTTCATCATGGTGAAGGTGGTAAGCTGGCTGGTGCCATGAGGGCAAGGCGGCCATGGCCACGCCCCGCCCGGCCGCGATCCCGCACCGCAATCGCAACGCCGGTTACGACGAGTAAAGCAAAGTGAAGCAGATCGCTCTGCTGCGGATGCCGTGATAGATTGATTCATTCCGTAGCAAAACCGATCCCATGAGCGAGCCCGACAGAAACCAATGGTTTGTGGTGCACGTGCTCTCCGGCCAGGAGCAGAAGGTTTACGAAAACCTGACCCGGCGCGTGAAGACCGAGGAAATGGGTGATCTCGTCTACGAAGTCCTGATCCCGACGGAACGCGTTTCGGAAATCAAACGGGGCAAACGGACCGAGACAACCCGTAAATTTTTTCCCGGTTACCTCATTGTGAACATGTACCTGCTGGATAAGCAGAACCAGTTGGTCGACCGGACCTGGTATTTTATCCGCGAAACGCCGGGGGTGTTGGGCTTTGCGGGCACGAAAGACCGGCCGGTGCCCATGCGTCCTGCGGAGGTGGAAAGCATGCTGGCCCAAATCCGGGAACGCGAGGACAAGGTCAAGCCGAAGGTCAGCTTTGAGGTCGGCGAAACGGTTAAGGTTGCCGACGGGCCCTTCCAAAACCAGAGCGGCGTGGTGGAAGAAATTGACCCGGAACGTGGTAAGTTGCGCGTTTCAGTCTCCATTTTCGGGCGTTCGACGCCGGTGGAACTGGAGTACTGGCAGGTAGAGAGAGGTTAAATTTTTTGATATGGCGAAAGAAGTCGTAGCAAAGATCAAGCTGCAGATCCCGGCCGGGCAGGCGAACCCTGCACCGCCGGTGGGACCGGCGCTGGGTCAAAACGGCGTGAACATTATGGCCTTCTGCAAGGAGTTTAACGCCGCCACGCAGAAGCAGGCCGGAGACATTTTGCCGGTCGTCATAACGGTTTACAAAGATAAGTCCTTCACTTTCATCACCAAGGCGCCGCCGGCGGCAGTGCTTCTGAAGAAGGCGGCCAACATTGCCGCGGGCTCGAAAGAGCCGAACAAGGCAAAAGTCGGCAAGCTGAGCAAACAGCAGGTGATGGATATTGTGAAGGTCAAGATGAAAGACATGAACGCCCGGACTGAAGAGGCTGCGTATCGTACGCTGCTCGGTACCGCGCGGCAGATGGGTATCGACGTGGTCGAATAACCGCGCACAACGTTAACCACGTTAACCACGTTAATTCACTTTAATTCCTTTAAACGCAGGAGGCCTTTCGGGGCCGCCGGAACTGCAAATTTATGAGTAAAAAACAGCATCGCAGCAAGCGTTATCGCGCCTGCGTGGGACTGGTTCAGGCCGACAAGGTCTATTCGTTGGAAGAGGCCGTTACCACCCTTAAGCAGCTGCCCCCGACGAAGTTCGATCAAACCGTGACCCTGTCGTTTCGGCTCGGGGTCGATCCGCGCCAGTCCGATCAGATGGTGCGCGGCACCTGCCCGCTCCCGCACGGCAGCGGCAAGGTTGTGCGGGTCCTGGTTTTTGCCCAGGGCCAGGCGGCGCAGGCAGCCCGCGACGCCGGCGCGGAGTACGTCGGCTTCGAGGACCTGATCAAGAAGATCCAGGAAGGTTTTCAGGATTTTGACGTGGCGGTCGCCACCCCGGCAGCCATGGCGGAAGTCCGTAAGCTGGGCAAGATCCTCGGCCCCCGGGGATTGATGCCGAATCCGAAAACCGGAACCGTGACCGACGACGTGGCCAAAGCGGTTCGTGAGGTGAAGGCGGGCCGGGTGGAATTCAAGCTGGACAAGAACGGCAATGTGGCGGTGCCGGTTGGAAAATTCTCCTTCGAGACGCGGCCGCTGCTCGAAAACGGCGGGGCCGTAATCGACGCGGTGGTGAAGGCGCGGCCGCCCGCAGCCAAAGGCACGTTCATCCAGAACATCACGATGAGTGCCACCATGACGCCCGGTCTCCGGGTTGATGTGGCGCCTTACCTCAAGTGATTTCGACAAGAACGGAGACCCGAATACCATGCCCAGACCAGAGAAACAGACTATCGTCGACGACTTGTCGGCGCGGCTGAATGCGTCGCCCTTTTTGATCGTAACCGAGTACGCCGGTATGAACGTGTTGCAGTTCTCGGAACTGCGGAACCGTCTTGCCGGCGTGGGCGCGCAGTGCAAAGTCGTCAAGAACACCTTTCTACGCCGGGCGGCGGCCGACGTCGGTCTTCCCGATCTGGGTGAAAGCCTGGTTGGCCAGACGGCCATCGTCATCGGCGAGAGTGATATCAGCGCCGCCGCCAAGGTCATCAAAACCTTTTCCACCGAATTTAAACGGCCTCAGGTCAAGGCGGGTGTACTGGATCACGCGTTCCTGTCAAAGGAACAGGTCCAGGCGCTGGCCGATCTGCCGTCCAAGGAAGTATTGCAGGCCCAATTGCTCGGCCTCCTGAAGTCACCGTTGCAGCGGCTTGTCACCGTGCTGAATGAGCCGGGCGCTTCGCTGGCACGGCTGTTGAAGGCCAAGGTCGAAAAGGAGGGTGAGGCCGCTCCGGCGCCGGCTGCAGAATAAGTTTCAGGATGCCGGAAACCAAACGGGTGCCGCGAATGGCTCATTTGTGGCGTTTGGTCATTCGTGGCATTTGTGGCATTTTCATTCCCCCGCGGCGTGCCAGAAGCCACGCGCTGCGTTGCAAACCAAAAACGGTTCCTCGTCGGGTCTCGCAGCTGTGAGATCTTAAATGCTCCTGAGGCTTCGGAGCGCGACGACACCTCAATCACACACCATGGCAGATACCGAACAACTCGTACAGCAGCTCAGCGGCCTCACCGTTCTGGAGATCGCTGACCTGGTGAAAAAACTCGAAGAAAGATGGGGCGTGAGCGCGGCTGCACCCGTTGCGGCAGCGGCCGCTCCGGCCGGCGGCGCCGCCGCTCCGGCCGCTCCGGTTGAAGAAAAGACCACCTTTGACGTGATCCTCAAGGAAGTCGGCCCGAACAAGATCGCCGTCATTAAAGAGGTTCGCGCCTCGGTCTCGGGGCTCGGTTTGGCTGAGGCGAAAGCCTTGGTCGAAAGCGCACCGAAACCGGTCAAGGAAGGCGTCTCCAAGCAGGAAGCTGAGGACATCAAAAAGAAAATCGAAGGTGCGGGGGCCAAGGTCGACATCAAGTAAACTTGCGACCGTACCATTGTGCGAAAGGACGCCCGGTTACCCGGGCGTCCTTTCCTTTTTTAATGCCACAAATGTAAGAGAGTGCCGGGTGCCGGGTGTCGGGTGTCAAGTGTCGGGAGAATGCCACAAATGATGAGCCATTAGCGGCACCTTCCACCGGTGACACGGTGGGAAGGCAGGAATCATCCGCAGAACACGCAGAAGGACGCAGAAAAGAGAAAACATCCACAGATTACGCAGATTACACAGATCAGGGGCATACGGCGGCCCCTGCTCCGAACCCCGAACCCCGAACTCCGAACTCTACTCGACACCCGACGCCCCTCCGCATCTGTGGCATCGCCTGGGTTGCGCTTTTGCGGAAATGCCGTATACTGTGGCCGCTGTAACAGCGGGGAACTCGACAATATAACTCGCAGGTCTGAATTTATCTTAAAGAGACAGCTCCACACACGAGGTCGATTTGACAAGGTCCGTGTCTGGGGCTATTCCTGTTCCCCTTTGCCGTTCCGACTCGCACCGTCACGGTAGACCACGGTACGGCAATTTAGAGCCGGTCGGAGAGAGAACACGATCCCGTATGTCAGAGCGCATTTACTTTGGAAAAATCAAGGAGGCGATCGAGCCGCCCAACCTCATCGAGGTCCAACTCAACTCGTACGTGGAGTTTCTGCAGAAAGAAATCCTGCCGAGCAAGCGAAAAAATGTCGGTTTGCAGGCGGTTTTCAAGGAGGTTTTCCCCATCCAGAGCTACGACGACAAGGTTGTCCTTGATTTTGTCAGCTACGACATTGGTGAACCCAAGATGTCGGCATTGGAATGCCAGCGTGAAGGGCAGACGTTCAGCGCGCCTTTGCACGTGACGTTCCAATTGCGGGATGAAAAGGGGACCAAGGAGGAAAAGGTGTACATGGGCGAAATCCCGCTCATGACGCAGCAGGGAACGTTCGTCATCAATGGCGCCGAGCGCGTTGTGGTGAGCCAGTTGCACCGTTCGCCGGGTATTGCGTTTGAATCCTCGATTCACCTGAATGGAAAAGTCCTTTACAGTTTCCGCATCATTCCGGATCGCGGTTCCTGGCTGGAAGTCCAGTTCGACACCAACGATTTGCTGTACATTTACCTGGACCGGCGCAAGCGCCGCCGCAAGTTCCTGGCCACCACGTTCCTGCGGGCGGTCGGTTTCGGCACGGATGAGGAGATCATCAAGCTCTTTTACGACGTTCAGAAGCTGCGGCTTAGCAATGATCTGGACGAAGAGAGCCTTAACAGCAAGGTCCTGATCCACGATGTGCGGGACGGCGAGATCACGGTTGCGCGCGCCTTTGAGCCGCTGACCAAGACGACCGTTCAGCAGGTGCTGAGCCTCGGTATCCAGGAAGTCGACGTGGTCGACACCAAAGATGACGACACGATCATCAAGTCGATCAAGAAGGACCCGGCCCACGACGAAGAGGAAGCCCTTAAGGACATTTATCGCCGGCTTCGTCCGGGTGACCCGCCGACTGTCGCAAACGCCCGCGGCCTGCTGAAACGCCTGTTTTTCGACCCGAAGAAATACGACCTGGGGCGCGTCGGCCGGTACAAGATCAACCAGAAGCTTGGGATCAACGTTGAGCTGGCCGAGCGGACTCTGACCAAGGAGGATTTCATCGGGGCGATGAAGTACCTGGTGACCTTGCGCAAGGGCGAAGGCATCCTGGACGACATTGATCATCTGGGCAGCCGCCGCGTTCGCACCGTGGGCGAGTTGCTGGCGAACCAGTGTCGGGTGGGTTTGGCCCGTACCGAGCGCCTCGTCAAGGAGCGGATGACGTTGTTCGACGTGAACATCGACGGCATGACGCCGCAGAAACTGATCAACCCGAAGGCGCTCAGCGCGGTGATCCGCGACTTTTTCGGCCGATCGCAGTTGAGCCAGTTCATGGACCAGACCAACCCGCTGGCCGAGTTGACGCATAAACGGCGCCTTTCGGCACTCGGGCCCGGCGGCTTGAGCCGCGACCGTGCGGGGTTCGAAGTCCGGGACGTGCACCCGTCGCACTACGGGCGCATCTGTCCGATCGAAACGCCGGAAGGACCGAACATCGGTCTCATCAGCTCGATGAGCACCTTTGCGCGCATCAACGAGTTCGGCTTTATCGAAACGCCGTATCGGCGCGTCGAAAACGGCCGGGTGACGAGCCAGATTGATTACCTGACCGCTGACCGGGAAGAGAATTACCTCGTCGCGCAGGCCAACGCGCCCGTGGACGTCGAGGGCAACTTCCTGGACGAGAAGGTCTCGGTGCGTTTCCGGGGAGATTTTCTGGAAGTGGAACCGACGAAGGTCCATTACATGGACATCTCGCCGAAGCAGCTGGTTTCGGTGGCGGCCGGTTTGATTCCGTTCCTGGAGCACGATGACGCGAACCGCGCCTTGATGGGTTCGAACATGCAGCGCCAGGGCGTGCCGCTGATCCGTTCGGAGGCTCCGCTGGTCGGCACCGGTCTCGAAGGCAAGGTGGCCCGCGATTCCAAGGCGGTGATTGTGGCCGAGGACGACGGCATCGTGGCTTCGGTCTCCGCCGACATGCTCATCACGACCCGGGACGGCCGCGTGCCGGAGTTCAAGAAGAAGATGATCAGCCGTCCGGACGAAGGCATTTTCGTCTACGAACTGCGCAAATTCATGCGGTCCAACGCCGGCACGTGCATCAACCAGAAGCCGATCGTGCGCAAGGGTGCGAAGATCACCAAAGGGCAGGTGATCGCTGACGGGCCGAACACCGAAGACGGCGAGCTGGCCCTCGGCCGCAACGTGCTGGTGGCGTTCATGCCGTGGAACGGCTACAACTTCGAGGACGCCATCCTGATTTCCGAGAAGGTGGTGAAAGAGGACATCTACACCTCGATCCACATCGACGAATTCGAGATCGGCGCCCGCGACACCAAGCTCGGGCCGGAGGAAATCACGCGCGATATCCCGAACGTGAGCGAGGAAGCGCTGCGCAACCTCGGCTCGGACGGGGTCATTCGCGTCGGCGCGGAGGTGAAACCGGGCGACATCCTCGTCGGCAAGATCACGCCGAAGAGCGAGACCGAGCTTGCGCCGGAAGAGCGGCTTTTGCGGGCCATCTTCGGCGAGAAGGCGGCGGACGTGAAAGACACCTCTCTGACGGTGCCTTCCGGTACGTACGGAATCGTCATGGACGTGAAGGTCTCATCCCGCAAGGAGGTCCAGAAGCAGAAGCTGACGCCGGTTGAGACCAAGCGCCAGGCCAAGCAGATTTCCGAGGATTACAAGAAGCGGAAAGACGAGCTGCACGAAGAACTGACCGAAGCGCTCTCCAACATCCTGCTGGGTGAAAAGATTCCGCTGGATGTGGTGAACGCCGAGACGGGGGAAATCATCATCCCGGCCAACCGCAAGATCACCAAGACGCTGCTGCGCAAGCTGGCGGGCGTTTACGATCACATCGACATCGACCCGAGCCCGATCCGGAACAAGATCCGCGAGATCATCAGCTCGTTCGAACACAAGTTTGCCGAGTTGGATCTGGAAAAGGAGCGGTCGCTGGACCGGATAGAAAGCGGCGACGACGTTGATCCCGGCATCATCAAGCAGGTCAAGGTCTACATCGCGAGCAAGCGTAAGCTGAGCGTCGGCGACAAGATGGCCGGCCGTCACGGCAACAAAGGCGTTGTCGCGAAGATTGTGGCGGAGGAAGACATGCCGTTCCTGAGTGACGGTACGCCGGTTGAAATCGTCCTGAACCCTTTGGGCGTGCCGAGCCGTATGAACGTCGGGCAGGTGCTGGAAACGCACCTCGGCGTGGCGGCCAAAGCGCTCGGGTTCAAGGTTGCGACCCCGGTGTTCGACGGCATTGAGGAACCGGAAATCCGCCGGTACCTGACCGAGGCCAAACAGGTGGATGGATTCCGCTGGGTGAACGAGAACGGCAAATCGACGCTGTACGACGGCCGGACCGGTGAACCTTTTGAGCAAGCGGTCGTGGTGGGTTACATCTACATGCTCAAGCTCGGTCACCTGGTCGCGGACAAGATCCATGCCCGTGCCGTGGGTCCGTATTCGCTGGTGACGCAGCAGCCTTTGGGCGGTAAAGCCCAGTACGGCGGCCAGCGGTTCGGAGAGATGGAGGTCTGGGCGCTTGAAGCGTATGGGGCAGCCTACACGCTGCAGGAGTTGCTCACCGTCAAATCGGACGACGTGCAAGGGCGTACCCGCATTTACGAGTCAATCGTGAAGGGTGACAACTCGCTTGAAGCCGGCACGCCGGAGTCATTCAACGTGTTGATCAAGGAGATGCAGAGCCTCGGGCTGGACGTCAAAGTCGGTGGCCGGTCGGCGTCGGGTGCATACGGTGAGACCCTCCTGGACGGTGAACCGGTGGCGGCTACGCTGTGATCAGACCTTAGCCGTGCGCAACCGAGCAACCTGTTTCGGCTCGCCCCGGAACGACGTTCCCGGGACGGATTTCAATCGTGCAAGAAGAAAGCTGGCACAAGTTTTAGCTTGGGAAACCGGACCCGGTAACCGGCTCCCGAATCGATTCTACCTTTTACCGGTGGTAATATGAACGAAACCAATTTACGCGAAATCTTCGGAGAAGAGCGTGCGGTCGGGTTCGACCAAGTCGCGATCAGCGTGGCGTCTCCGGACGCGATTCGCTCCTGGAGCAAGGGCGAGGTCAAGAACCCTGAAACGATCAACTACCGGACGTTTAAACCCGAGAAGGGCGGCCTGTTCTGTGAACGCATTTTCGGGCCGACCAGGGACTGGGAATGTTCCTGCGGTAAGTACAAACGGATCAAGCACAAAGGGGTGATCTGCGACCGTTGCGGTGTCGAGGTTACGCTTTCGCGCGTTCGCCGTGAGCGGATGGGCCATATCGAGCTGGCGGTTCCGGTTTCCCACATCTGGTTTTACAAATGCATGCCGTCCCGCATCGGGTTGATGCTGGACATGAGCTCCCGGCAATTGGAGCGGGTGATCTATTACGAAGATTACATCGTCATCGATCCGGGGCAGACGCAGCTGCAGAAATGCCAGCTGCTGAACGAGCAGGAGTACCGCGAAGCCCAGGAACAGTACGGCGACACGTTTGTTGCCGGGATGGGCGCCGAAGCGATCAAGCTGCTGTTGTCGCAAACCGACCTCAACTCGCTCAACGCGGAGTTGGAGGAAGCGATGAACAACACCAAGAGCAAGCAGATTCGCAAGAAACTGGCGAAGCGCTTGAAGCTGGTGCAGGGATTCATCAACTCGCATTCCCGCCCGGAATGGATGATCCTGGAAGTCCTGCCCGTGATTCCGCCGGACCTGCGTCCGCTGGTTCCGCTGGAGGGCGGCCGTTTCGCCACGTCCGACCTGAATGACCTGTACCGGCGCGTCATCAACCGGAACAACCGGCTGAAGAACCTTCTGCAGCTGAAGACGCCGGACGTCATCATCCGCAACGAGAAACGCATGTTGCAGGAAGCGGTGGACGCATTGTTCGACAACGGCCGGCACGGCCGCGCCGTTACCGGCGCAGGCAACCGCCCGCTCAAGTCGCTCAGCGACATGCTGAAGGGCAAAGGCGGGCGTTTCCGCCAGAACCTGCTGGGCAAGCGCGTCGATTACTCGGGCCGTTCCGTCATCGTCATCGGGCCCGAACTCAAGCTGCACCAGTGCGGTTTGCCGAAGAAAATGGCGCTGGTTCTTTTTGAACCTTTTATCATCCGGCGCCTTAAGGAACTCGGCTACGTGCACACCGTGCGCAGCGCCAAGAAGATGATCGAACGGCAGACGCCGGAGGTCTGGGACATTCTGGACGAGGTGACCAAGGGCCACCCCGTGTTGTTGAACCGTGCGCCGACCCTGCACCGCCTGTCCATCCAGGCGTTTGAACCGCAGCTGATCGAAGGCGAAGCCATCCGGATTCACCCCCTCGTCTGTACCGCTTACAACGCGGACTTCGACGGTGACCAGATGGCGGTCCACGTGCCATTGTCGGTCGAGGCCCAGATGGAAGCGCGCCTGCTGATGCTGGCGCCGAACAACATCTTCTCGCCGTCGAGCGGCAAACCGATCACGACGCCGTCTCAGGATATCGTCCTAGGGTGCTATTACCTGACGCAAAACCCGCGTAAGGGCGCCCAGGCAAACGAGCGCCTGCGGTTGTTTTCCGAACTGCAGGAAATCGAGTTCGCCCTGTCTGAAAACGCGATCAAGATCCATGACCGGATCCGGTTCAAGAACCCCGATTTCGGCCGGAAAACCGTTTACGGAAACTCGGAAGCGCGCGTGATCGAGACCACGGCGGGCCGGGTGATCTTCAATGGGATCTGGCCTTCCGCCCTCGGTTTCTTCAACAAGAACGCGGGCAAGAAACAGCTCAGCGACATCATCTGGCGTACTTACCAGGTGGCAGGCCAGCAAAAGACGGTCGAAACCCTGGATAAGCTCAAGGAACTCGGCTTCACCTGGGCAACCCGTGCCGGTGTCTCCATCGGGATCACCGACATGATTATCCCGGATGAGAAGAAGATCGAGCTGGACAAGGCTTACAAGCAGCTCGCGCTGGTGGAGAAGCAATACCGCAGCGGTATCATCACCGACGGCGAGCGTTACAACAAGATCATCGACATCTGGACCCACGCCGGTGAGGAAATCTCGAACGTGATGTTCCGCACCCTCGAACACAACGAGGGCCGCCGCGAACTGAACCCGGTTTACCTCATGCAGGATTCCGGCGCGCGCGGCAACCGCCAGCAGGTGAAACAGCTGGCGGGCATGCGCGGGTTGATGGCCAAGCCGTCCGGCGAAATCATCGAACGCCCGATCACGTCGAACTTCCGGGAGGGGTTGTCGGTGTTGGAGTACTTCATCTCGACCCATGGCGCCCGGAAAGGTCTGGCGGATACCGCCCTCAAGACCGCAGATTCCGGGTACCTGACCCGCAAGCTGGTCGACGCCGCGCAAGACGTGATTGTGGTCGAGGATGACTGCGGCACGCCGAACGGCATCGTGGTGCGCTCGATTTACGAGGGCGACGATGAGGTGGTGGACCTGGCGACGCGCGTGGTCGGCCGGGTAAGTTGCGAGACGATCATTAACCCGGTCACGAAGCAGGACATCATCCGCACGAATCAGCTGATCGAGGAGCCGCAAGGCCAGGCGCTGATGAGTATCGGCGTCGAGCAGTTGAAGATCCGTTCGGTCCTGACCTGTGAGTCCAAACGCGGCATCTGCGCCAAGTGTTACGGCCGTAACCTGGCCACCGGTCAAATGGTGAAGCTGGGCGAAGCCGTGGGCATCATCGCGGCGCAGAGCATCGGCGAACCCGGTACCCAGTTGACCATGCGTACCTTCCACATCGGCGGTACGGCGACGCAGTTGTTCAAGCAGCCGATCATCAAGGCGAAGAACGACGGTACGGTCCGGTTCAACGACCTGCGCGTGGTGCAGTCGGTCGACGGCAACTTCATCGTTCTGAACAAGAACGGCTCGGTGTCGATCCATGCCGAGGACGGGCGCGAGCTGGAACGTTACAACGTGGTGATCGGATCGGTGATCTCGGTCGCTGACGGCGCTCCGGTGAAGCGCGGGGACACCTTCGTGCAATGGGATGCCTACAGCGTGCCGATCCTGACCGAACGAAGCGGTAGGGTCGAGTTCCGCGACATGATCCCCGGCGTGACGGTTCGCCGCGAGGTGGACACGGCCACGGGCGTGATGGGCACGGTGGTGATGGAGCACAAGGAAGATCTGCACCCGCAAATCGTGATCATGGACGACAGCAAAGACGTGATCGCCAGTTATTCCATCCCGGCAGGCGCCCACATCGTCGTCCAGGAAAGCAGGAAGATTCAGGCAGGTACGCTTCTGGCCAAGACGCCGCGGAAAATTGCCAAGACCAAGGACATCACCGGTGGTCTGCCGCGCGTGGCTGAATTGTTCGAAGCGCGCCGGCCGAAGGATGCGGCCGAGATCGCCAAGATCGACGGCATGGTCGAGTTCGGCGGGACGGTACGCGGCAAGCGCCGGCTCATCCTGCGCGACCCGACGACCGGCCAGGAAGAGGAACACCTGATCCCGCTGAACAAGCACATCACGGTTTCCAAGGGTGATTTCGTGAAGAAAGGCTCTCAGCTGACCGAAGGTCCGATTGTGCCGCACGAAATCCTGGAGGTCTGCGGGCCGCAGGACCTGCAGGAGCACCTGGTGAACGAAGTGCAGGAGGTGTACCGCCTCCAGGGCGTTGAGATCAACGACAAGCATATCGAGATCATCGTGCGCCAGATGTTGCGCAAGGTGAAAGTCACGGAGCCGGGCGACACGTCCCTGCTCTGGGGCGACCAGGTTGATCGCCTCGAGTTCGAGCGTGAAAACCGCCGGGTAACCGAGCAGGGCGGCAAGCCCGCCGAAGCGGTGCCGGTGCTGCTGGGCATCACCAAGGCCTCGCTGGAGACCGATAGCTTCATCTCGGCAGCCTCATTCCAGGATACCACGCGGGTTCTGACCGAGGCGGCCACGCTGGGCAAGGTCGATTACCTCCGCGGGTTCAAGGAGAACGTCATCATGGGCCACCTGATTCCGGCCGGAACCGGCTTTGTGAACCATCGCAGCGTCCGGGCCGTCGAAATCGGCGAGCTCAACCCTGAACCGGCGCCGGTACCGGTCACCGAGCCGGCCGTCGGCTGACGGGCAATTGCATTGGAAGGACGGACCGTAAGGTCCGTCCTTTTTGCTTTATGCCGCTTGCCAAAACGCGTTCCGAAATCAAGGATGCCTTTCCCTGAATGACGCCCGCTCAGTTCGGAACCCGTTTCCGGCAAGCGGGATGGAAAAACCTTTTTGATGTCGATCGCAACTAAAACGGGGGATGCCGGCGAGACCGCCCTCATGTATGGCCGTCGCGTGCCTAAAGTGCATCGCCGGGTCGAAGCTTACGGCACCGTGGATGAACTGAACGCCGCGTTAGGCCTGGCCCGCGCATCCACGAAGGTGGCGTTAATCCAGGAGACCATTTTAAAGGTGCAGAAGGAACTGGTCACCCTTATGGGCGAGTTGGCTGTAGCTGACCAGGACCGTGAACGTTACACGAAAGATGGGTACGACGTGGTTACCCCGGCCATGGTGGATCGGCTCACCGCGGTCGTGGATGACCTCGAGAAAAATCATCGCATCACGTTCAAACGCTGGGCGACGCCGGGCTCGACCTTCGCCTCGGCGGCGTTGGATGTTGCCCGGACCACCTGCCGCCGGGCCGAACGAAAGGTTGTCGCCCTGGCCGGGTCCGCCGATTATGTGAACCCGGACACGATCCGTTACCTGAACCGGCTCTCGGATGTGCTGTGGCTTTTTGCGCGCCTGGAGGAAACGATCGAGCTGGATCCGGACCGATGAAGCTGCGATGAAGCCGGCCGGTCCGGCGCAAGTTTTAGTTGCGAACCGATCGTACCTGAAGAATAGTCACCGGCTCAACCCGGAAACAAGATTTACACCAATTCTCGGCTGAAGCGACCGGTGCACCGGGTAGAAAAATCGTCATTCAGACCGGGAATTGATAATGGGTATCAAAGGAACCTAGAGGAACGAGCCGCGGCCGACATCAGATATGTCTTCGATGGAATTAATGACTGAACTCCTGGAAGCAGGGGTTCATTTCGGACACCAGACCAAGCGTTGGAATCCCAAGATGAAACCTTTCATCTTCGAGCAGCGCAATTCGATTTACATCATTAACCTCTCCGAGACGGTCAAACAGCTGCACGCGGCGAGCGAGTTTTTGGCCAACGTGGCGCGCCAGGGCGGCAAAGTGCTCTTTATCGGCTGTAAAAAGCAGGCCCAGGAGGCGGTAAAGGAAGCGGCCGAAGCCTGCGGCCAGTTCTACGTCAATCAGCGCTGGTTAGGCGGTACGTTGACCAACCTGACCACGATCCGCAAAAGCGTTGGCCGCCTGACGTACCTCGAGCAGATCGAAAAATCACCCGAGTACAGCAAGATGGGCAAGCAGGAGCTTTCGGCCCTGCGCCGCGAAGCGGAGAAGCTGCGCCGGAACCTTGAAGGCATCCGCAACATGGAACGCCTGCCGGATGCGTTGGTCATCATCGATACGACCCGCGAGGCGATTGCCGTGGCCGAATCGCAGCGGCTTAAAATTCCGACGATTGCGATCGTGGACACCAACGCTGATCCTGACAAGGTGACCTATCCGATTGCCGGTAACGATGACGCCATCCGGGCCATCCGGGTAATCCTCCAGAAGCTCGTCGACGCCATTTACACCGCCACCCAGGAAGGGAAGAAGGCGGATACCGCCCAGTTGGCGGCCGTCGCTGAATAGGACTACCATTTCTTCCCTCCGTTTTTTCACCTTTATCGCCTTGGTTCCGGTGACCCCCGGCCGAGGCTGAGCGCCGATTTGATCCGCCTTTAAACCTCGTTATGGCTGACGTTAATCCTGCCCTCGTTAAACAACTTCGTGAAAAAACCAATGCCGGCATGATGGATTGCAAAAAGGCATTGGTGGAAGCGGGGGGCGACCTCGCAAAAGCTGAGGATCTGCTCCGGAAAAAGGGCATTGCAAGCGCTTCTAAAAAGGCCTCGCGCTCTGCCAAGGAGGGGACCGTAGCCTCTTACATCCACCTGCAAGGCAAAGTGGGCGTGCTGGTCGAAGTGAATTGCGAGACGGATTTTGTCGCGAAAAACGAGACCTTCCGCGATTTCGTCAAAGACATCACGCTCCACATCGCCGCGGCCCACCCGCTCTACGTGAGCCGGGAACAGGTGCCGGCCTCAACCATCGAGAGAGAGCGCGAGATTTACCGCGAACAGGTCAAAGGCAAACCGAAGAACGTCATCGAGAAAATCGTCGACGGAAAACTCGACAAGTACTACGCCAGCGTTTGCCTGTTGGACCAGCCGTTCATTAAAAATCCCGACCAGACGATCAAGGACCTCATTTCGTCCAAGATCGCCGAACTCGGTGAAAATATCATCGTCCGGCGCTTCACGCGGTACGTGGTGGGTGAAGAGATCGAAGCGGGACCATCAACGGCGGAAGCGCCCCTTACTCCCGGGGTGCCGGTTTCCTGAAGCGCCGATCCTGCCGCGCCTCCCTGCACGTCCAGTCCGGCGCGTTGCCCGGCATCATCGCTGAGAGCGCAATCAACCTAGACGCTCTCGAATGCTATCGGCGTGACGAGTGGAGAGTGGAGTTCGCACGCGAATTGATCGCCTTCAAATGATCAGGCCGGTGCGGAAGATGATGCGCTGACCGATTCGGTCCAACGCAGGTTGTAAGCCGGCCGTCGTTTGCAGTTCAGCAAACTTCTCTCGCCAGGCGAAGCCTGCACTTATTAACGTTCCGCGATGAAAAACGGGCTGAATGCGATTCTGCGCACCCTCCTTGTTCTGGTGAGTTGTCCCTCTTTGACCTATTCGGCGGATCAGGCCGTTGCGCCTCAGCCGCCCGCGGGACCTTCTATGGCCCCGAGCCGCGGCGCGCCGCAACAGCCCTACTACCTGACCGGGAACGAAGATGCCTGGCCGGCTTTTCCTCCAAAACCGGCCCTTGGATCGCCGATCGATCAACTCGACCTTTCCATCACCCTTTCCCTGCAGGTTTCGCGAACGGAAGCTCAGAAGGATGAAGCCATTCGCGACCGAACCTATTCCATCAAGCTTGTGACCGACGTCATCGACGCCGATTTCGAGGTGAAGTACCCGAACACGTTCAAAGTGCTCGCCAACGCTGATCTCGATGCGTATTTCATCACGGCGATGCTCAAGAAGGCGAATGGCCGCCTGCGCCCTTTCGACCAGCACCCGATCCTCGTCGTGCCGCTGTTTACGGTGACCGATTTCAGTTATCCCAGCGGGCACGCGTCCGGAACTCAACTGCAGGCGCGCATCCTCGGAAGATTGTTTCCCGCGCAAAAGGACGCGTTGCTGAAACGTGCCCGGCAGGTTGCGGACAGCCGCGTCGTCGCCGGGGTACACTACACGAGCGACACCGAGGCCGGGTTGGCCTTGGGCGACCTGCTTTTCACCGAGTTGGAAACCCGGCCTGGGTTCCAGAATGATCTCACCGCAGCAGCCGCAAAGGATCAGGTACCCCGACCGTGAGTAGACGGGGCCGGCCCGGGGAGTTTCCCAGGGGTTACCCGCCGGCAGCCCTTAGCCCAGGGTGAATCCCACTGCCATTTAGTTAAGGATACAAGGCCGGGTATTGCTGCTTTCGTCCCGAACGGACGGCTGAGGTTAGGCAGGTAGCTTTTAGTGCCTGTGCGGTGCGGGCGTTCCCCGGGGGTTGTGTCCCCTCGGGACGCCTGAAGGCGGGCGCCGGGCCAGGCGGGCGCCAAAGATTGGGGAGCCGTTCGGGTTTTTGGCGCTGAGGGTCGCACCGGGTTTGATTGGCCGTTTGGGAGCCGGCACCCTCCGGGGCAGCGTTTCAGGCGTCCCGACGGGACGCGCTCCCTCTTAAATGCCCCATCCAGGGACTGAAAGTCCCTGGCTAACCTCAGCCGTCCCTCCGGGACGAAGGCCACGCCCGGCCTTGTATCCTTACTAAACGGCAGTGGGGTAAACCCCTCGACCTGATCTGCGATTCTGCCAACGTCAAGCAAGACCCAGCACCCGCCACGCGTCCGCTCCTCTCTTTATACCATTTCGACGGCTATGGAGGTAAAATTTTGTCTTCCTTCCCAGGTGCTCTGCCAGCGTTACACCTAGTAGACCCTATAAACGATCCGGGCCCAACGGGCCGGCAGACGGTTTGATGGCCTGAAAGGCCAAAGGAACATAGCCCGAGGTTTCACCCTGGGAAGGCGTTTCCCCTCTGACCCCGCCCTGAAGGGGCGGCAGAAAGCGTTGCCGTCGGGTTCTGCCGCCCCTTCAGCAAATCCAACCCGGCGGGGCGGGCGTTTTTTAGGGAGGGCGTACAGGCGTGACGCCTTAGGAGGGCTGGATCGTGATTTGACGGTTACCCAGGGGGTAAAGCCCTGGGCTAAGGTCTCTTGGCCCAACGGGCCGTAAGACGGTCACGGCCGTCCCCGCGCTGCCCTCAAAAAATGTGAGGAATTTTTCGCGATCGGGCGTATCGATCACCACTTCGGCCACCCCGGCGATGGGACTATCTTGACTTTTAGGTCCGTATACTTTCATCAACATTGGTCATTCTCCCATGAATAAACCAAACCCGCTCCACCCTCGTTACTTGCTCCTGATGATCATGGCTTGGGCAGCCGCCGGCCTTGTAGGCTGCGCCAGCATGGAGGCAAGCAACAAAGAATCGTTGTTAACCGCCGCCGGCTTTCGCACACGTGCCCCCTCGACGCCGGCGCAAGTGGCCCTGTATGACCGGATGACACCCTACAAAATCGAACGCCGCGTCAGACACGGCAAAGTGGTCTATACTTTCGCCGATAAGAAAAACCGGCTTGTCTATATGGGGGGCGAAAATGAGTACCAGCGCTATAAGCAACTCGGGCTGCAGCAGTCGATTGCCCAGAACGAGTTGGAGGCGGCCCAAATCAACGAGGAAGCTTCGATGGATTGGGACTGGGGTCCGTGGGGCCTCTGGTGGTAGCGGTAAGTCCACCGGCCGATAGACTGCCCGGGCTGATCGGCGGCACCGAATGACAGCCCCTCAGTCACGGGCAGCCGCTCTTTACCTTCCCAATCAAAGTCAGCAAAGGCTCCAGCGCTTGCCTTACCGGCAGGCCCTTGAATGCTTGCCCGCCAGCCACCACCATAGCCTCTGCAAGGCACCCGTCCACGACGGGTGCGCCCGAGCGGCTTTGCCTGAGACCGGGTGCGGCCCGATCGGAATGTGGTCGCCCACCTTGATCCACGGCTTACCCTGCACGGTAACGACCATGGGCTCCGGCGCATTTACCACCAGAATGCCAACGGTTTGAGGGTGGCGGCCTAACCTGAAAAGAAAATCCGGCTCCAGGCCTTCCGTGCCCGCAGGCACGCTCACCCGGAGGCTGATCCTCCAGCGATCTCCGCCCTCTTGTTCAATCGCCACAACATCCGCGCTGGCGTTGTGCATGGTATGTTTGATACTCAACGCGGCGCCGGTTGCAACCACGCGCGTCGAGCATAGGTACCAAAGAGTCCAGCCATTCTGAACCTTCTTGCAGTAATGGCTTCATGCCGCTCGGACCGGTTAGGATTTGCCCTCTTGCCCGGACGGTCGCGAAGACAAGTTCGAGTGGAAAAAAGGGGTTTTGGTCCGGCACAATTTCCCGTGCTCAACGGCGTTTATCAGCCGGTCAGATCAGCCGGTTTTTGCCCCGGAGTGGCCCTTGAGCTCAACCCGCGACTTCAACCATTGTCGTAAGGTACCTGCATAACCTGCGTAACTGCGCATTTGCCGTTCGCCACACCTGGACCATGGTAACGCCATGCGAGATGCGACAGGGTTGATCCGGTCCAAGATGGAAGGCGAAGGCCTGAGCGAAACGGCCATTAGAGCTTTTCTGTTCCAGTACGCGAAACTCGTTGCCCACGAGTCGGCCGATATTCCCGAGGCGACCATCGAACCCGTAGACCAACTGCCGAAGATTGAGGACTACGAAGAGTCGGGGCGCGTCCGAACCTACCTTTCCCAGACCGCGGTGGTAAAGCTCAACGGAGGACTCGGTACAGGCATGGGCCTCGAAAAAGCCAAAAGCCTGCTCAGGGTACGGGGTGAGCTTACTTTTCTGGACATTATTGTCCGGCAATTCCTGTATCTGCGCCACCACCTGGGACCGGATCTTGGCTTGTTTTTGATGAACAGCTTCAGCACAAGCGCGGATACCCGGAACGCACTCGCACGTTACCCGGAGCTCGGCGACCCGGCTTCTCTCGAACTTCTCCAGAATAAAGTGCCCAAGATCGGTGTCGACTCCTTCGCGCCGATTGAATGGCCGCAAAATCCGCAGTTGGAATGGTGCCCGCCCGGCCACGGTGACATCTACACGGCGCTGGCCGGATCGGGGCTTTTGGAAAGCTTGCGGGCGCGCGACACGCTTTACCTTTTCGTTTCCAATTCCGATAACCTTGGGGCCACCCTGGACCTTCGCCTGCTAAGCTACTTCGTCGAGTCCGGTGCACCGTTCCTCATGGAGGTTACCCGCCGGACGCCGGTGGACCGCAAAGGTGGTCACCTTGCCCGGCGCAAGCCGGACGGGAGGCTGCTGCTACGCGAGTCCGCCCAGTGTCCGGAACCGGACCTGGAAGCGTTTCAGGACATCAGCCGGCACCGTTATTTCAACACGAACAACCTTTGGGTTCGGCTCGATGTGTTGGAATCCGTGCTGAAGGCAGAGAACGGGATCCTGCCGCTGCCGTTGATTCGCAACCAGAAGACGGTCGACCCGCGGAACAAACAATCACCGAAAGTTTACCAGCTCGAGACGGCCATGGGCGCCGCGGTCGAATGCTTCGAGGATTCGACTGCGGTCGAAGTGCCCCGGTCACGGTTTGCACCCGTCAAGACAACGAGCGATCTGCTGACGGTTCGATCGGACGCGTACGCACTCGACGAAGCTTACCGCCTTGAGTTAGTAGCCGAACGGCAGGGAACCCCGCCGGTGGTGGAGCTATCCGGCGACTATAAATTGGTTGATGCCCTGGACGAGATGCTCGCCCGGGCGGTGCCGTCGCTCCGGTCGTGTGAAGGGTTCAAAGTCGATGGGCCGGTCCGCTTTTCTCCGGATACAACCTTCGAAGGGCGGGTTAGCGTTCGCAATCATGAGGCTGAACGGTGGAAGGACCTGCCAGCCGGCCATTACGCAAACCAAACCCTGGAACTGTAGCTGCGCCGTCCCCCGCGGCTGCTGAGCCACGGTGATCTTATTTCGCTACGGTGCGGGCGGAGGGAAGGGCGTGTGGAAGCAGTTGGAAGCAAACTCACCCACGTGCCGGGCGAATAAACGATGCTGCTCCAGCAGCCCCATGTGTTTGGCATTGACCAGGGTTACAAGTTGGGATCCGCTGATCTCTTCGTGCATACGCCGGCTCGCCTCCGGTTTGCACACGGGATCCCGGTCACCGGCCACGATCAAAGCAGGCACTCCCACCGTCTTCAGTGTTTGTGTCGCATCATAGTTCAGCATTCCAAACATGCCTCGGGCCAGGACGCCCGGCCAGGCCCTGATTCCCAGGCGGGTGGCGTAGTCAATTTGTCCCCAAGTAGCATGCCTCGCAAAGCCGCTGGCCTTGGTAGAAAAATGGGAGGAGCCGTTCAGATAACTGAGCTGGTTCATGAGCCAGACCAGCGGCGCCAGCCGGATCGTGAGGTGCAGCAAAGGGACGATCAGCGGCCGCTCCAGCGCGGTGAGCAGGCCGGCGAGGCTGGTGGTTCTCACCGGGTTGGTGTAAGTCGTATGGACCAGGGCCAGGCCGCGAACGCGCGACCCCAGCGCCTCCGGAAACAGCTTGCAAAAGGTCAGGGTAATCATCCCGCCGATGCTGTGGCCCAGCAGAACCGCTGGCTGGCCGGCCGCCAGGCCCAGTACTGCCTCCAGGTCACGCGCGAGGTTATCCAGGCTGTAATCCCGACTGGCGGGCCGGGTGGAGCGGCCCAGGCCGGGCAGATCCCACGTGATGAGGCGAAAACGGCCTGCCAGCTCCCGATGGAGGTAAGTCCACTCGGTCCGGTCGAGCCCCCAGCCATGGATTAGAACGATTGCCGGGGCATCCTCCGGGCCGTAAGACTCGACGTGGAGTTCGGAACCGTCCGGCCGGCCGAGGCGAGATCCGACCGGCGGGTTCTGGTTTCCCGGAGCAGGGGACTCGCCGGGCGGAGGTCCGGCTTTGATGAACAGGCTCAAGATTCCACGCGCGACGAGCACTCCGGCAATGGCCCAGACGAGCAGCGCGATGGCGAGCACCAGGTGCAAGGTCGCGTGGTTGAATCCCAGGCGCGGATCGAAAAACGAGCTCTGATGCACAAGATCATAACCCCATGCATGTTTGTACCATCTGTGGCCGAAGTAAACGCCGGCTCCAATCAGGACAAACGAGAACAGGCCAAAAAACCAGATCCGGAGGATAGACGTAGGGATCACAAACCAAAGGTCGCCGCCGCCCGCCGGGTCGCGCGTAACAACCTGTCAGAACCGTTCTTTAACTTGTTCCAGCGGATTTAATCGTGTTTGAGGCTCAAAGCCGGCGATTTGTTAAGGCCAAACCGGCGGTGACAACCGAAGGGAAAATGAAAAACTACGGATGGCCAGCCAAGTTGCTTCCCGCACGAATACGCGGACACATTGCGAAATTGAAGAATCCTTGGGCGGGACTGCCGTTGCGCTGCAAGCCCGTCCCGTCTTTCTGCTTGCGCCCGAACGCTTTGAAGCACGCCAAGCCGAGCAGGCCACGCCGGTGGGGTTGCGGGTGCTGGTCGTAGACGACAACGTTGATGCTGCGCACACCCTGGCGATGCTGGTGCAACTGGCGGGCCATGACGTCAGGATCGCCTACGACGGGCCGCCGGCGTTGATGCTGGCCCAGGCGTTTCAGCCTCAAGTGGTGTTGCTCGACCTTAACCTTCCGGCCATGGACGGCTACGAAGTAGCCCGCAAGTTGCGCGAAAGACCGGAAACGCAGGAAGCGGTGCTGGCGGCCGTCAGCGGCTGGGGGCAACCGGAAGACCGGCGTCGCTCAAAGGAAGCCGGGTTTGATCGCCATTTCGTCAAGCCGGTCGACCCCAACATCATTACGAAGCTGCTGTCGGACGCTCGGCGGGGAAGGAACGGGCTGCCGCCGGCCAGCTTTTTCGACCGGCATTAAAAAAGTACTCGAGGCCGTGCCGGCGCAGGCTCGGGCCCCGGTCCGGAATCGGACGGGGAGCACCGCCTTCCGCAGCCCTCAGGGCCTCAGGTTGTGCTGTTCCAAAAACTCGGCGAGTTCATCCGGCCCGAAATCCGGCAGCACCAAATCGCCTACCACGAGGGTCGGCGCGTAAGTCTGATCCGAAATCCGCCGCATCTCGCTGTAAGCAGCGCGATCCCTGGTCACATCGACGCGTTCGTAGCGGTACCCGTGTTCGGTGAGATAATCTTCGGCCATCCGGCACCACGGACAACCAGCCTTTATGTAAAGTACAAATTGTGCTGTTTCGGTACTCATAGCCCTGACGGAAAAATCTCCTCCGACAAGACATAAAGTACCAACTGGCCCACCTTTGCAAGTGAGGCCGGGTCGACCCGGTCCAGGTTATCGTCAGCGGTGTGCAGGTAAGGGGACTCAGTGTCGAGCAGCGCGATGGCTGGAATGTTGGCCTGTTGAAACGGCACCTGGTCGCCCAGCACCGGGCGGTTAGCCGCAGCCAATGGGACCGACAGAATCCCGGCTGACCGTTGAAACGTTTCTGCAAGATCCGGGTCACTGTTCGGAGGGTAATAGAGGCGGAAATCTTTTCCGCCAAGGTTCTCAAGGTCAATCACCGCGCGGATCTCACCTGAACGCTGGTGGAGTTGCAGCATCTGAACGGCAAACCGGCTCCCGAAAAGGCCGTCGTCCGCCGTGCTTTGGCGGAACGGGTGGTTCCCGTCCAGGAACAACAATTCCACCTGCGAGGCCACCTGCGGGTACGCGGCGAGTACGCGCGCAATCTCCAGCAAAATAGCCGGACCAGCGGCCCCATCGGTAGCGCCGGACGTCCCCATCAGCTTGGAGCGTTCCGTGTCGAAATGTGCCACCAGCAAAAAGCGTTTCTTGGCGGGCTGACCGCGTCTGAAACGGGCGCCTAACGACCGGAAATCCACCGGGCTTCCATCCGGCGTCTGGTCGGTGAAAGCCGCGGTGCTGACCTGCCAGTCCGCCCCGTTCAGCCGGGCGGCAATCTCCGCCCGTTCGCGGTCGAGCGCCGCGCTGCCCGAAGGCCGCGGCCCGAACGCGACGAACTTGCCGGCATCCGTCAAGGCGAGTTGGCCGTCAAATTCCTTCCAGATCGGTGCGCGCCGGGCAACCGGTCCCGGGGGGATCGGGATCGACACCGCAGGCGGCGGGGTCAGGGTGACGGACGGCTCGGGCATTGGCGTGGCCGGACGGCGGGCAGGGGTCGGGGCGGTTGCAAGTACCCCGTCGGGACTCAGGGTTTCCGGGCTCGGTTCGACGCGGGCCTGGTTATCCGGCGCCCTGGCGGCTAAATCCTTGGTTGCCTCCGGAGGCGGGCTCGGCCGTCTGCAGGCAGTCGAGAGGATAACCAGCGAAAAACAGGTTACAAAAAGCCTTCCGTGGCGGTTCACTCCAACGATACTCCCAACAGCTTTATGATCCGGTCTAAGTCGTCGTTTCCGTAAAAGTCGATTTCGATCCGGCCCCGCTTGTCGGAATGATGAATGGCGACGTGGGTGGCGAGCCGTTCCCGCAACTGGTTCTCCAGGTGCTGCACCGCACGGCCGGTACTGGCCGGAGGCAGTTCCACGGCAGGTTTGGGGCCGGATTTCCCGGTCTTGGACAGGCCGCGTTGAGAGACGTATTGGGCAACAAGTTTTTCGGTCGTTCGAACCGTGGCGCCCTGCCGGATCACCATTTCGGCGACAACCTCCTGCTCCTGCGGATCCGCCAGTCCCAGCAGCACCTTGGCATGGCCCACGCTCAGCCGGCCCTGGACAAGGTAGCTCTGAACCTGCGGCCCGAGATCGAGCAGACGCAAGGAGTTGGCCACGACCGATCGGCTCTTGCCGACCCGGGCGGCGATGTCTTCCTGCCGGAGTTCGAACTCGGCGGCGAGGCGTTTGTAAGCCTGCGCCTCTTCGATCGGGTTCAGGTCTTCGCGCTGGAGGTTCTCGATGAGCGCCATTTCCAAGGCGTCGCGATCGGACGCTTGGCGGACGAGCACCGGCACCTCCGTGAGCCCGAGCTGGGTGGCCGCCCGCCAACGTCGTTCGCCCGCGATAAGCTCGCACTTGGAGTCGACCCTCCGGACGATCAGCGGCTGGATGATGCCGTGTTCCCGGATAGACTCGACCAGTTCCTGAAGGTGTTCCGGCTCAAAATGCTTGCGCGGTTGCAACGGGCTCGGGACCACCTCCGAAAGCGCCACCTTCTCGACGCGTTCGCCGGGGATCTCGACGGGAGACGGGGCTGGTTTCGGGGTGTTGATTAACGCACCCAAGCCCTTCCCGAGGACAACTTTTGCCATAAAGGCCACCAGGGTACCGGACCTCCGAATCGAACGCAAGACGCAGACGCAGGATAACGGGCGCTCCGCCTCTGGCCATCCGGTGAAGTTAGGTGATTTCCGGAGGATCGGTTATGGTTTTGATAGGTGGCGGCGGCGACGTTGATTAACCTGGGCTTCTCACCCGTCCTTTAACCTGGAGCGTGATGCTTTTGGAACGACTTTACTGCATCGATGACCCGGAGCCCCGGCCGGCCGCGCTGAACATGGCGGTGGACGAAACGTTACTGTTGAGCGGTCCGCAGCCGGCAGGCGGTGCCGTCCTGCCCGTGCTGCGCCGCTACCACTGGCAACGTCAAAGCATCTCACTCGGGTATTTCAGCCGGCACGATGGCGTGGCGGCCCGGTATCCCGGATGGGATATGGTGCGCCGTTGGACCGGCGGCGGGCTGGTCGAGCACGCCGGCGACTTCACTTACTCGCTGATCTTACCGGCGGACATAAGCAGCTCACTGCCGAATGACGTGATCTACCGGGCCGTTCACGCCGCCATTGCCGGCGGGCTGCGGCGGTCCGGCGTTTCCGTCGACCAGGCGTCCGAA
Source organism: Verrucomicrobiota bacterium (assembly GCA_019247695.1). Classification (NCBI taxonomy): domain Bacteria; kingdom Pseudomonadati; phylum Verrucomicrobiota; species Verrucomicrobiota bacterium. The sequence goes on from JAFBAP010000101.1 coordinate 41,058, forward strand.
CCCGATCCCGTCGCCTCGGACGCATGTTTTGCGCGCGCGGTCGTCGCTGACCTTCGATCGCACGGCCGCAAAGTCGCCGGGGCAGCCATACGACGGCACCGGCGCGGTCTCCTTCTGCAGGGCAGCGTGCAAGGGGTCACAACGCCGCCGGGGCTGCTGGAAGCATTCGCCGGCGGCTTGGCCGGTGAGGTCCGGTGGGAGCAAATCTCCTTGCCGATCTTACAAGCGGCTGCCCAGGTGGCAGCCGCAAAATATTCCCTCCGAACCTGGACGGAACGGTTTTGAAGAGTGACGGAAATTTTTGAGATTGCATCCACGGTAAAGTCGGCCACGATCGGCTGACGCCGCATGCGCCGGGCCAGGGGTGCTCCCGGTGCCGCGAGCATTTCAGCGCAATGAACGAAGTTTTTCTGCAGAACCGGGTTTTCGCGGGCGTTCCAGACAGTTGGTTGCGCTCGGTCCAGATCGTGGAAAAACAATACCCGCCCGGCGCCGTGATTGTGGAGGAAGGTGCCCCCGGAAGCACGTTGCTTCTGATCGGCAGCGGCCGGGTACAGATTTCCGGGCTTCTACGGCAAGGCCAGCCGGAAGTCTTTTCCGTACTCGAGGCCGGTGATTTCTTTGGCGAGTTGTCCGTGATCGATCGCGGCCCTCGCTCCGCTACCGCCACTGCCTTGGAGCCGACCCTGATCGGGGAAATCGACCGGGAGACGCTGGATCTGCTGATGGAAAAGGCGCCCCGGGTTTTGCCCTTGACCTTTACCAAAGTGGTGGTGGAACGGTTGCGCTCGACCAACGCCCGCTACCTTGAGGAGGTCCTGCGCAACGAACGGTTGACCCTGCTGGGTACCATGATCAGTTCCGTCATCCACGACTTCAAAAACCCGATGGCGGCCATCGTGTCGTGCGTTGACTATCTGGAACGCGACAGTAACGATCACCGCACAAAGACGCTGACCGGAATCGCCCGGTCTTCCATTCAGCGGATGGTGCAAATGACCGAGGAACTCCTCGACTTTGCCCGTGGTAAGACAACCTTGCGCCTGGGCCAGACGTCGGCTGCCCAGATTCTCAGCGAACTGGAAGAGACCATCCTCGGCCAGATCCGCGCATCGAAGGTGCAGGTCACGGTGGACCAGGAGTCGCGTGCGTCGCTGTGGATGGACCAGGCGCGCATCAGCCGGTGCCTGGGTAACCTGCTCAAAAACGCCTTTGAAGCCGTGCGCAGGGACGGCGAAATCCATTTGCGCTTCTGGGATGATGACGAGTCCTTGCAGATTTCCCTCCATGACAACGGGCCGGGCATCCCCTCCGAAGTGCGCGACCGGGTTTTCGAGCCGTTTGTAACGTTCCGCAAACCGGGCGGTACGGGGCTTGGCCTGGCCATCGCGAAATCGGTCGTCGAAGCGCACCACGGCCGGATCTGGATAGACCAGGACCCGGGAACGACTTTCCGGATCAGCCTGCCCCGGCGGGTCGGGTGAAATGTCACGGCAGAAAATGCCACAAATGGAAGAGGGTGGCGGGTAACGGGTAACGGGTAACGAGTAGCGGGTAACGGGTGCCGGGGCAAGCGACGCTCAACGCGGTGACGGGTGATACCGTTTCGACGGCCATGGAGGAGCATCCTCCGGCGCCGGCACCCCCTGAACCGCCATTCTACCGTGATAACTGTCTCAATGGTATAACCGGCAACTGGCAACTGACAACTCGTACCTGGTGATGGGCAAAGGGGCTGAGCACGACGTCAGGCCTCCTCGCGAGAACTAACGCCGCGCCGAGCGGATTTTTCCTCCGGCACGAGTTACCCGCCACCCGTTACTCGCCACCCGTTACCCGTTACCCGTTACGCCGAGTGTACTCGGCGCGGGCAGGCTCCAGATCTTCCAGTACCGGAGGTATTCCGGTTGAGGAAGGCAGACGTACCGGGGATACTGGTCAGGCCGCAACCATCGGATCAGGGTTACCAGGTCGTGTTCCGCCATCGTTGTGCAACCGGCTGACGGCCGGTCCGGTCCGCGCCGGATGTGAAAGAAAATGGCGCTGCCGAACCCGGGAACGGGCGGGTCGGCGTTGTGGCGGATCTCAATCAGCCACCGGTAAGCGAAATCTCCCTGGCGCATCCGGTTCCTGGCGAACCAGGGTGGGGCACGATTCGGGTCAACGACCACCACGTGACGGTTGTAATTCGGATCGTTGACGTCGTCGACCCACGCATCAGCAGGGCCTACGGTATGGTACGAGTAAGTGGCGCCTGAAGGCAGGGTTTCGTCGTACGTGTAAATTGTGCCCAGGCGGAAGACCCCGGCAGGGGCCCGGCCGTCACGCTCCACCTTGAGGGGACCGTCGTGTCCCTCAATCTCGCCCCGCCCCCAGGCCAGCCCGTGCTTGCCGAATAGAACCGGCACCGGCGGTCCGGCCGGTTCCCAGCCGGCGCCCCGGTGGTCGAGGCGCCAGAGCCTTCCATGCATGCTCCCCCAGCTCGGAGCAAGGCCGACGATCAGCTGCCCGGTCTCCGAGTCGAGGCGATCGGCGCCCATTGCTGCCGGAAAAACTGCCGCAGATGCCACAAGCAGAAAAATGCCGCGAATGACGCACTCCAATTTGCGCCATTCGTGGCGCTCTCCGGCTTGAGGCATCGGGTCAATGCTCTAATGGGGGAATAATGTAAACGAAAGGATGGTGCGATTGACCTGTTTTCCTATCTCTCCCGATCCGTGTGGTTTTCAGGAAGGGTCTTGCAACCGGGGGCTCTTCCATTTGTGGCATTCTTCCGCTTGTGGCATTTCCTACTGCAGGCGCAGTTGCCGGTGCAGGCTGGCCAGCAGGAGCACGAGAAACAGAATCGTAAAGCCGTTGATCACCACGGAGTTGAAGCAGAAAATATTGAACACGTATCCGAGAAGGTGTTTCTCAGGCCCGAAGAAGACGTTTCGGGGCCGGGTGGTGTAATCGCGCTGCTTCATCTGCGCATCGGTCAGCATGTCCGCAACCTTACGATTCTGGAAGAGTTGTTCGGCCGTGACCTGGTTATGCTGGCGGTCGAACCTCGCTTCATCCAGGGGTGCCCCTTTGATGATCGCGTCGATGTCATCGAGGCGCCGGTACACCTCGGCCGTGTTCTGGCCGCCCAGACCCGACAGGATCGCCAGCGTTTCCTTCAGGTCCTCCAGGTGATCCTCCTGCTTGGGATCCAGGCGCGGCTGGCGGGCAAGTTCTTCGATTTTCGCCGTCAACACGTCCTGCCGGCGCGTGAACGGGTTGAGTTTGGCTTGCGCATCCACCATCGCTTCGTACGACCACCGCATCGGGATCAACTGGCAGATGAAGGGCACCTGAACGTTTTGCGGCTTGCCCAGCACGCCCCCCTGCTGCACGCGTGCCGCCCGATCCCGGTTCAGAAAGTAAAGGAAATCCAGGTTCCGGTTCATTTCCTCGTACTTGATGAGGGCGCCGCCGAGGATGATCTGCGGGATCAGCACCAGGGGGACGATGTTGGCCGCCGTCTTCGAGTCATTTACCAGCGAAGAGATCAGCAGCCCGCCGGCAACCCCGCTCACGGCCGTGATTCCCATGAACCAGACGTACGGCCAGAACATCCCCCGGATTTCCAGGATGGTGTTGCCGATAAAGATAAACAGGACGCTCTGGATGATGGCGAACAGCGAAAGCGAAAAGAACTTCGACAGAATGTAATACGGCAGGTGAATGTTGAGGTTTCGTTCCCGCGCCAGGATGGTCCGGTCCCGGATGATATCATCGGCGCTGTTGGTCAGCCCCAGGAACATTGCCACCACCAGCGCCAGGAAGAGGTAGGTCGGGATGTGAAACGCGGAGGCGAAATCGTAATCGCTGGACTCGGCATAACGAAGCACGAAACCGATCAGGGCCGCCAGCACGGGGGCTTCCACGATCGTCGTCCAGACGTTGGTTCGGTTGCGTAACTTGCTGACGAACGCCCGCCTGAAAATGGTGGTAAACCGGACCCATTCGTCGCGCCATCGGGTCGGTTCCTTCTTCGCCGACGGCGGGGGAAGCAGCGTGGGCGGCTGCTGTCGCACGGCCACCTGGCGCATTTCCTGGATCAGACGGAACGATTCGTATTTGTCGCGCCAGTAATCCGGTGAATACCGCCGGGCGGGCACCAGTTGGCCGCGGCTGTTTTCCTCGTAGATGACGTCGCCGCTGAGGTCGCGCAACGGCGTCTCAAGCACGTCAAAGATGAATTCCGGCCGGGTCGTGCCGCAGGCGGGGCAGCCGCCCAGTTCGGTGCCGAAATGCTGTTGGTGCTCGGCCGTCGCAAAGTACTCCAGCATTTCCTGCGGCGTACCGAAAAAGACCAGCCGGCCCCCTTTGTCGAGCAAGGCGGCCTTGCTGAACATATGAAAGATCTTGGACGTCGGCGTGTGGATCGTGACGAGAACAATCTTGTTGTGGGACAGCCCGCGGATGATCTCAACGACGTGTTCCGAATCCTTCGACGACAATCCCGAGGTCGGCTCGTCAAAGAGGTACACGTCGGCCGAACTGATCATGTCCAGGCCGATGTTGAGGCGTTTGCGTTCTCCGCCGCTGAGGTACTTATTGACCGAACTGCCGACCATCGCGTCCCGGCGCTCGGAAAGCCCCAGCTCAATCAACTTACCTTCGATGCGCCGCATCCGGTCCTTCGCCGACAGGTGAGGAGAACGGATCGCCGCCGCATAGTTCAGGTTTTCCAGGATGGTGAGGTGCTCATCAAACGCATCATCCTGGGGCACGTAGGCGATGTACTCCCGCAGGGTTTCCAGTTTGTCGTAGAGCGACTGCCCATTCAGCAGGACGGAGCCGCCCGTCGGCGTGTTCTGGCCGCAGATTGCCTTGAGCAGGCTGCTTTTGCCGGAGCCGCTGGCCCCCATGACGCAGACCATCTCACCCCGGTTCACCGAGAGGGAAATGCCGTCCAGCCCGATCGTGCCGGTACTGAATCGCAGCGACAAGTCGCGCACCTCGAGGTGGCTGATGATGTTCCGTTCTTCCTGGATGATGCGTTCCGCAAAGTCGCACTTCAGGATCTGCCCGGTGTCGATCCGGATCACTTCGCCGTCGCGCAGCGTCGCGGTATTACGCACCACGGTCTCGCCGACCATGATCGGGCGGTCGGCCGCAAGGACCTCCAGGATGCCCGTTTTCTCCTCATAATCGCACGAGATTTTCAGGAGCACATCGCCGCTGGTACCCGGACTGAGCAGGATGTCGTCTTCTTCGAGCAGCGCCGGGTCGTTCGAAACCAGGTATTGCGATTTGGAGGTTTTCAGCTGGAACCGGCCGCCCAGGGCCCGGGCCCGGCGCCTCAGGTCGAGCAGGATCAATTCGGCCGAATTATCGAAGATGATGCGATCCTCAAGGCTGCCTTCGACGACGGTGCCGGCCCGCAGCGTCACCCCATTAAACGACGCTTCCACGTTTTTCAATGCGGTGACCTTGACCTTGAGCCCGAACTGGACCTCCAGGCAGCTGTCCCGGGTGCGCGAACGTTCCAATTGCACCTCGTCATTCGGCGTGACCGTGACGTAGATGTGCGGCAGGGAAACATTCTTCTTGGCGTTGAAATACAGGACCAGGTCCTGGTGGCTGATCACCTGTTCGCCGATGATGATCCGTTGCCCGGGGTAGATCCGGCAGAATTCGCCCGGAGCAAGCGCCTGCCCGCGGACCATCAGCGGCCGGGTGCAAAGGTTTTTGCAGAGAATGAGTTCATGATAGCGGTAAGCCATCAGCCGTTCGTCCGGCCCGAGCTCCTTTACCTGCACCTCGGCCGTCGGCACGGAGCCGAACACGAGAGATTCCAGCGGCGACGTCCCGCGCTGGTAAACCGATGTGTCGGCGGTGTCGGCCGCGTTGAGCTGGTAAACGATGTCGATCGCCTGCGCCGCCATACCGAGCTGGGACATGAACGAGTAGTAGGCGATCACCTGTTCCTGCTGCATGCCGGCCTTGGCGATCAGGTCGTAGAGCTGCACGCCCAGCATGATCTTACGATCCAGGCTGAGCTCTCCCGCCAGGCGTCGCGCCATCGCGGCCAGGTCTTGCGGTTCGTTCAACGCTTTCTGAAACAGCGCGCGCAGCTCCGAATAAACTGCCTCCGGGTAGTCATAACGCAAAAACCCCAGGGAAGAATCGATCTCTTCCTCCAGAATGCGACCGTCCACCTTGGAGAACCCGGCGAGTACCTGGATCAATAACGGCAAAAGGTTACGGTTTTCCGGCTTGTTCCGGGGACGCCCCAGCATCCGGCGGACCGTCGTCTGAGCCAGCGCGCGCGCTTGTCGAACTATCGTGCTTTTTCCGTCGCCTGATAAATCCAGGGTTTGAGCCATGGCGGATTCGAGAGTAACTTCGTAAGCTTGGAGAAGCAACCGCCTCGAGGATTTCTTGCTGGTCGCGTTCGGTTCTCCTACACTACCCCCAATAGAGTGGCAGCATATGGCTTTAATCTCCAGTTTTAACGAGGATCGACCCGTTTCGTATTTTCGCGGTTACCCGATTTATTACGCCACCCTGTTGACGATAGCGTATGCGGTCGGGATCGTGCTGACTGCCATTTGCCAGGCCGCGGGCATCTCGCTCGACGCCTTCGTCTTCCTTCCGCAGCGGTCGATTTTCGGCGGCCAGATCTGGCAACTGGTTACGTGTACATTCATCAATGAGCCCGGCTTTTTCAGCATCTTCGGGCTCCTCTTCCTCTACGTCTCCGCCGTCGAGGTCGAGAAGTACCTCGGAATGCGCCGGTTCCTGACCTTGTACGGCCTTTTGCTCGCCACGCCGTTGATCGTGCTGACGGTCTGGATGGCCGTTTTCGGATCAAGCTACTATCCGTACTTCGGCAATACCGAGGTGGCCATCGGCTTCTTCCTGGCGTTCTGCGCCCTGTACCCCAACGTTCAATGGTGGGGTGTCCTTCCGCTTAAGTGGGTCGGACTTGGGTGCTTTGTCCTTGCCCTGCTGGTCTACCTGAGCCGGAGCCAATGGGCCGACCTTTGCCGGCTTTGTGCGGTCAGCGGTGTCGCCTTCGGCTACATCCGTTTTCTGCAGGCCGGCATCACCCGGCCGCGGTTCCCTCGGCTGTTCGCCCGCAAAGCGCGGCCGAAGATTCACGTGGTCACCAAACCTTCGCCCGCCCGCCCGGTGTCCTCGCCCAAGCAGCCGGTCGAGACCACAGCCGTTGAAATTGACGAGTTGCTGGACAAAATCTCTAAAAAAGGGTTGGGCAGTCTGACGGCGCAGGAACGTGCCGCCCTGGAGCGGGCCCGTGAAAAACTCCTGGAGAAGGACAAGAAATAAGCGCTGATGAAACCGGCAAGGGGGGTGTCTCCGGCCGGGATGGGGCGAAGCTGAGGGTATCCGGCCGGTTTTGATGAATTCCGATTCCATCCAGCGTCTGCGCGAGATCGTCCGGCGGCTTCGGGCGCCCGGCGGTTGCCCGTGGGACCGGGAGCAAACGCATGTTTCCCTTAAGCCTCACCTGCTGGAGGAATGCTACGAGTTGCTGGAGGCAATCGATGCCGGCGACAACGATCACCTGCGCGAAGAACTCGGCGATCTGCTTCTGCAGGTGACGTTGCACGCTCAAATTGCGGCCGACGACGGCCGGTTTTCCCTCGACGACATCGCCGGAGAGCTTGCGGATAAACTCGTTCGCCGCCACCCGCACGTTTTCGGCGAGAACCGCCTTCCCGACAGCGATGCCGTCCTGAAGCAGTGGGACCAGATCAAGGGGGAAGAAAAGACGGAGCGGCGCTCGGCCCTGGACGGGGTGCCGCCCCACCTGCCGGCCCTGGCGCGCGCTCAGAAGGTGCAGTCAAAGGCCGCCCGCGTCGGTTTTGATTGGCCGGATGCGGCCGGTGCCCTTGCAAAGGTCCACGAGGAACTCGGGGAAGTCGCCGCTGCCGCCGCGGTGGAACTCGAGGCTGAGGTGGGTGATCTGCTGTTTGCAGTCGTCAATTACGCCCGGAAGCGCAAGATCGACGCCGAGCAGGCTTTGTTATCCGCCACGCGGAAGTTTTCCGACCGGTTCCATGCCGTGGAGGAGTTGGCGCAGGCGCGTGGCTTGGACGTTAAATCCCTCAACCTGAAACAACTGGATGCGCTCTGGGATGAGGTCAAAGGGCGGAACGGAGGTCAAGGCGCAGCCGGGGGTGAGCCGCGCGCCGGGTGATCGCCCCGGGACCCGGTTCAGTGGGTGTAAACTATTCCTTGTCAAACCTCGCCACGAGCATCGGCAGTTTATGGCTGCGCACCCGGCCGGTTGCATCGAAAGCCAGGCTCATTCTCCTGGCCGTCTCGGGCGGCGCAACCCGGGCATGTTCCTGCAATGCGGCGATTTGCTCGGGCGTGGCGCCGGCCTGCTGCGTCCACCAGCCGAACTCCAGGTCGTAGAACACGTCTGCCGATTCCCGGTGCACAAAACCGGCTCGCGCTGCCAGTTCGCGCCACGCTTCCGGGGTTCGCTGCGTGACGTGAGACGGGTCACGGATGATTTCCCAGCGGTCGATCCAGGGCCGATCCTCGTCGGCGGGCGAGACCTGGTCAGCAAGCACAAACCGGCCGCCGGCCTTCAGGACCCGGAATGCCTCGGCCAGAAAGGTTTCAACCGACCGGAAATGGTGCGGGGCGTGCCGCGCGGTGACGAGGGTGAAGCGGTTATCGGGAAAGGGCAGCGCTTCGGCTGATCCTTCGACGAAGCGCACGTTCCCGCGACCTTGCTCGGCTGCCAGGCGGCCGGCCTCAGCCAGCATTTTAGTGGAGACATCCAGGCCGATGACCTCGGCCGCATATTCCGCGACGGCAAGTGCCGTGTGACCGGTGCCGGTCGCCACGTCCAGCACGACATCCTCGGGACCGGGCTGGGCCAGGCGCAGCAGTACAGGCAGGCTCGGGCCGGCCCGGTGTACCGGGCTTTCGGCGTACCGGCGGGCGTTCAGGTCGAAGATGGTAGGTTCGGTACCGGGAACAGAGTCGGGCTTCATACGTGGACGAGGGCAAAAACTATCTGGATGCGAATCGCGGCGCTGAGCCGATTCAGCCCGGAAGGGCCCGGGCTTGGCTTTGCGGCCCGGGCTAATCCTTAATCGCGGCTCCCAGGGTTGCCGATTCTGGGAAAAACAGTAAACTATCAGATGTCGGAAACACCCTTTCCGTCGCCGGAAGAACTCCAGAAAAAGATCCAGGAGTTCATGAAGTCAAACTTCGGCGACAAGGTTTCGGTCGCAACTTTTACCCAGCCTGCCGGAAACGAGGAATCGCCTCCGGCTGCGGCCGCTCCAGACCCTTTCAGCTTTGCCTTCACGCCTAAACAAATCAAGGCGCACCTGGACCGTTACGTCATCCGCCAGGACGACGCCAAGAAGACGCTGGCCATCGCGGTGTGCGATCACTACAACCACGTGAACCTGGTGCGGCGGTTGGAGAAAGAAAACCCCGCACGAGCGGGGCAGCTGGAATACAGCAAAGGCAACGTCCTGTTGCTCGGCCCCACGGGCGTCGGTAAGACCTACCTCGTCAAGCATGTGGCGGATCTGATCGGAGTCCCGTTCGTCAAGGCGGATGCCACCAAGTTCAGCGAGACGGGTTACGTCGGTGGCGACGTCGAAGATCTGGTGCGCGAGCTTTACCAGAAAGCTGACGGCGACCTGAACATCGCCCAGTACGGCATCATCTACATCGACGAGATCGATAAGATCGCTTCGAGCAGCAATCTGGCCGGCCGGGACGTGAGTGGACGGGGGGTACAGACCACGTTGCTGAAACTCATGGAGGAGACTGAGGTCTCGGTGCGCAACCCGATGGATATTCAAGCTCAGATCCAGTCGGCGTTCGAGGCGCAGCGGCGCGGAAAGTCGAAGCGCGACGTCATCAACACGCGGCACATCCTGTTTATCTGCAGCGGCGCGTTCGACCGGCTCAAAGAGCAGGTTTTCCGGCGTGTGCGCCAAGCCGGTCTGGGGTTCGGCGCGGAAGTCAAATTGGTCGAAGACGCCGGCGCATTGCGGATGGCGACCACCCGGGATTTTATTGATTACGGGCTCGAACCGGAGTTTATCGGGCGGCTGCCCGTACGGGTGGTCTGCGAGGAATTGTCCGTGGACGACCTGTTTGCGATTCTGAAAACGTCCGAGGGCAGCGTGATACGCCAGTACCGGCGCGCGTTTGAGGCGTTCGGCATTGAAGCCGTGTTTGACGACGATGCGCTGCGTGAGATTGCCGTCCGGGCGGCAGCCGAGAAAACGGGTGCCCGCGGGCTGGTAACGGTGTGCGATCGCGTGTTTCGCGATTTCAAGTTTGAACTGCCGGGAACCGGCGTTCGCCGGTTGGATGTGACCGCCCAACTGGTGCTCGACCCGCCAGGGACGCTGGAACGCGTCCTGCAGCTCGCCCAGGCCGCGGCGGAATGGACCCGGGCCGAGAAGGTGCGGCAATTTGCCGAGGCATTCTCCGTGAAGCATGGGGTGAAATTTATGCTCGCGGATGACGCCGTTCAGTTGATCGTTGCGCGAGCGGGCGAAGTCGGCCGCGACGTGGTGGATTACTGCGAAAACCTGTTCCGCGATTACCCGTACGGCTTGAAACTGCTTCGCGACCGCAACACGGAGGCCGCCTTCGTGGTCCCGGCGGCCGCCTTGGACGACCCGGACCGGTTTTTGAGCGACCGTGTGGTAGAATTTTACCGTCAGAACGAGGCGCGTTGAGCGGGAACCTGCCATGCCGTCCGTCGAGAGGTTTACCACTTCATGGCCATGCTGAGTAAAAAGGTAGATTACCCCGGGCCGATCCGTGAGCTCGTGCAACAGTTGCGCCGCATGCCGGGCATCGGGCCGCGCAGCGCCGAACGCATCGCGCTGTGGATGGTGCAGACGCCGGACGCGCGCGCAAAGGACATTGCGGAAGCCATTTCCCAAACGGCGGCCCGGATCCGTCCCTGCCGGCAATGCGGGTTTTTTGCCGAACATGACCTGTGCGACATCTGTGCCGATCCAGGGCGGGATCGGAACTCACTTTGCGTCGTGGAACGCGCCACCGACATCATTTTTCTCGAGCGGACCGGAGCGTTCGGCGGTCTTTATCACGCCCTGGGCGGCAGGCTTTCGCCTCTGGACCGGATCGGGCCTGAAGACCTGAAGCTGGATGGGTTGCTCGAGCGCGTGCGCCGTGATCGGCCGGAAGAGGTGATCCTGGCTTTAGGAGCCGACGTCGAAGGCGAGGCCACCGCCAGCTACGTGGCGGACCTCTTAAGCGGTGAAGGGTCTCGCGTTTCCCGGCTCGCCCAAGGGATGCCGGCCGGGACAGGCATCGAAAATGCCGATGATCTGACCATTGCCCGGGCGTTCCGGGGCCGGACGGCATTCGGGCACTGAAAGTAAGCGCGCTTCCCGATGAATGTGCCTTCACAAAAAATCCTCGTGGCGATGTCCGGCGGCGTTGACAGCAGCGTCGCCGCGCTGCGGTTGCGCCAGCGCGGCGTCGAGGTTGAAGGGGCATACATGAAGAATTGGATCAACGAGGAAAATGTCCTCGGTGATTGCCCCTGGCAGCAGGACATCGCCGACGCGCGGTCGGTCGCAGAGTCGCTCGGCATACCTTTTCACGTGTTTAACCTCATGCGTGAGTACCGGGCCCGGGTGGTCGAATACCTTCTACACGGCTACCAGAGCGGCATCACCCCCAACCCTGACGTGATGTGCAATCGGGAGATGAAATTCGGGGTGCTTCTGAATCTGGCGCGCGAGAAGGGGTTCGCGGCCGTTGCCACCGGACATTATGCGCGCCGCCGTCAGCGCGACGACGGAACCTGGGATATTCTGGAAGGGGCCGACGATTCGAAGGATCAATCCTACTTTCTGGCCCTGCTTCGGCAGGAACAGATTGCGGCCGCCCGTTTTCCGGTCGGAGAACTGCGTAAACACGAGGTCCGCGCCCTGGCCCGCCAGCACCGGTTGAGGACCGCGGACAAGAGGGACAGCCAGGGCATCTGCTTCATCGGCGACGTGAAAATGTCGGATTTCCTGCGGGCGTTTGTGCCGGATCAGCCCGGCCCGATCAAGGACCTTGAGGGACGCGTTCTGGGCGAGCACCGGGGATTGCACCTCTACACGCTCGGCCAGCGGCGCGGGCTGCGCGTGCCGTCCAATACCCCGTACGAAGCTTACGTGGTGGTCGAAAAACGTCCGGGCGCAAATGAGCTTATCGTGGCCTTTGATCGTCCGGAGACCGAGGGGCTGTACGCCCGCCGTTGCCGGATCGGTTCAATTTCTTACACGAACAAGGCGATCGGCTCCGTTGCAAATATCCGCGCGAGACCCCGCTACCGGGCGCGTCCCGCCGAGGTGCGCTTTGAACCGGCGGACGACCGGCAGGCCTGGCTCGAATTCGCCGAGCCGCAAAGGGCCTTAACTCCCGGCCAGATTTGCGCGTTGTACGACGGTGAAGTACTGCTGGGCGGCGGAATTTTTGAGGAGGTTTATACCTGACGCCCGCCGTGCGGCGTCGGGTTCAGGTCGTTGCATGATGCTGGAACGGCTGGTGCTCCGTGATTTTCGATGCTTTACCCGGTTGGAAGCCGAATTCCATCCCCAGGTGACCTGCATCGTCGGCCGAAACGCCATCGGCAAAACGTCTCTCCTGGAGGCGATTGCCGTGCTGCTCCGGCTCCAGTCCCCGCGTACCGGCAGCCTCCAAAACGTGATTCGAGCGGGCGCAAAAGGCTTGGTCGTGGACGGTCTTGTGGACCGGCGGCACCTGCAGTTTTACTACAGCCCCAAACGGCGCAAGCTGGCGCTCGACAGCGTCGAGCAGAAACTCACCACCACTTACCTCGAAGTCGCCCGCGTGGTGTACCTGGCAAATTCCGATATCGACCTTGTCCGGGGTCCGGCCGAACTGCGACGCCGCTTCCTCGATTTCCTCGGCGCCCAGTTGCTTGCAAACTACCGCGAGATCCTGCGGTCGTACGAAAAAGCGCTTCGCTCGCGCAACGCCTACCTCAAGATGTATCCGTCGCGTCCACGCGAGGTACAGGCCTACACCAAGGTCCTCCTGAAGTTCGGCCATCAACTCACCGCCCTGCGGGCTTTTCTGGTTGAACGGCTCGAACCCGAAGTCGTCCGGGCGTTTGCCACGATCAGTGACCGCGGTGAGGTGGTCTGCCTTCGTTACCTGCATGGCGCCACCATGGACTTCGAACGCGCCCTACACGAAAGCGCCGCAGAAGAGGAGAGACTCCGGACAACCGTGGTCGGTCCGCACCGGGACGACGTCCAGTTCCTGCTCCACGACCAACCTGCTGACCTCTTTGCTTCGGAAGGACAACAGCGCACTCTGGCCATTGCCCTTAAGCTCGCGCAAGCCAAGCTTTTGGCGGCCGATTTTTCACGGCCGCCAATCCTGCTTCTGGATGATGTCTTTGGTGAATTGGACCAGACCCGGCGTAACCGCCTGCTCCAGCAGCTCCCGCCGGCTTCTCAGCAAATCGTCACGACCACGAGCCTGAATTGGCTGGCGGAACTTCCCGCCGGACGAGTTTGCCGCCTGGAAGAAGGTTCGGCGCCGGCAGATCGGATCATCATGGATCGCCCCTCCGGCTCCTCGGCGTCATGACCGGAAGGCACGCCTAATGCCCCTTGAGCTCGTTCAGCAGCTCTTCTCTGGCCTGGGCCCAGTCGCTCTGGTCGTCACCGGGGAGACCTTCACGCTGGCGGCGTTCGGAAATGAAGTAAGCGCGAAGTTGGACCTGGTCATCGGTGGGTTCCTCCAGGGGCGCCGGTGCAACTTCCGGCGGCGGCTCTGACATAAGGGTCGCCACCCCGGGCGATTGCTCCAAAACCACGGTCTCCGTGACGGCTGAAGGGGCCGCCGTGACCTCCGGCGCAGGCTCCGCCGATGGAAGTGATGATGAAGGTGAAGGCGCCTCGCCGGCGGGTGCCGGCCGCGGCTTGCGGCGGGTTGCCTTACGCTTGGTTTCACGCGGTGCACCGCTTGCCTTTGCTTCTTTCGCCGCGGCACCCTTGCTCACCGTGCGCACCGCCTTTCCCCTTGTCCCGGCCGGGGTTTCGGCCGGACCGGGTGCATCCTGACCCTGGTCCGTCCCTTCAGCCGCCGCTTTCAGATCCACTTCCGGTACATTTGCCGCCTTTGCCTTTACCGTTCTGGATTTCCGCACCGTGCGCTTTTCGGAGTCTCCCTGTTTTGCATCCTTATCAGCTTCCATCTTGATATGCCTCCGTTTGGACAATATCCGCCAACCCTAATGCGAATCGGCAGCCAGTAAATACAAATCCTTTGTACCCGCGCTTAAATGCCCAGCCCGGTAACGGGTAGCGGGTAACGGGTTCGGTTCGGAATTCAGGGTGGCACGTCAGGAATGGCTGCCGGCATTCCATGCAATGCCGCCAATAACGAGGCCGCGTGTGCCGGTGCCGCAGCGTCGTCGAGTCACGGATTTGGTCTTCCCGCCTTAGTCGCCGTCCAACCGACTCGCTACCCGCTACCCGCTACCCGCTACCCGTCACCCGTCACCCGTCACCCGTCAGCCGTCAGCCGTCAGCCGTCACCCGTTACCCGTTACCCGTCACCCGTTACCCGTTACCCGTTACCCGTTACCCGTTACCCGTTACCCGTTACCCGTTACCCGTCCTGGACACCCGTTATCCGATGCCCTACGTTTGACCGCACCGAGCCGTGCCGCCTTCTTTTTTCCAATCCGATCCGACCGGAGTTCGAGTCAAGGTTTGCGGGATTACCAACGCGGCCGATGCCGGCATTGCCGCAGACGCGGGCGCCGATGCGATCGGAATCGTCCTTTACCCTGGGTCGAAGCGTTTCGTGGATCTGCCTTCTGCAGCGAGTTGGCTGCCGGAACTGATGGGCAGGGTCGTGCGCGTCGCCCTTTTGGTAGACCCGACCTACGATGAGGTCCGTCGCGTGCTCGATAACCCTCTGATCGATGCCGTACAGTTGCACGGCGACGAAACGCCCGACTTTTGCGCGCTGCTTGCCGGCCACGGAAAACCGGTGCTGAAAGCCCTTCGGATGCGCTCGCGTGAAATTCTGGCCTCGGCGGCAACCTACCCGGTGACTGCTGTCTTGCTGGATGCGTACGTCGAAAAGGCCTACGGCGGAACCGGGCATACATTTCCCTGGCAATGGGTGGCCGGTTTTCGTACGCCGTTCATTCTCTCGGGTGGATTGACGCCGCACAACGTACGGTTGGCGGTGCATACCGCGAAGCCGTTTGCGGTCGACGTCTCCAGCGGCGTAGAAACCTCTCCGGGCAGAAAGGATCCGGCCCTGGTCCGCGCGTTTATCGCCCGGGCCAAGGAAATGCCACCCCAGGGAATGCCACAAATGGAAGAGAGTGACGGGTGTCGAGTAGCGGGTAACGGGTAACGGGTAACGGGTAACGGGTAACGGGTAACGGGTAACGGGTAACGAATAGGGAGTGTCGGGTCGATCTTGGGGAAACGCCGCCGATGTCAAGTCTCTCGTTTCTCTTCCCGTGTGCGACGCTAATCCGTTCCAATCTTAATCACCCATAGGATCTCTGGACCTCTTCCCTGCGTATTCTGCAGATACTTTCGCTTTCCCGACACCCGACACCTTCCCCCATTTGTGGCATTGTCTGAGCCGTGGAGACATCAACATTGAAGATTGCGGTGCTGGCCGGTGATGGCATCGGCCCTGAGGTGATGGCCGAGGCGGTCAAGGTCTTGCAAGCCGCCGCTGCACAGGACGGATTCACGCTGGATCTCAGGGAGGGAGTGGTCGGAGGCATTGCCATCGATCAAGCCGGGAAGGCTCTCCCTCCGGAAACCCTCAGATTATGCGAGGAGAGCGAGGCCATTCTGTTCGGTTCGGTTGGCGGCCCCAAGTGGGAAAACTTACCGCCGCAAGAGCAGCCGGAGCGCGGCGCCTTGTTGCCGTTGCGCAGGCACTTCCGTCTTTATGCCAATCTGCGCCCTGCAGTCTGCTATCCCGACCTGGTCGCTGCGTCGCCGCTCCGTCCTGACCTGGTTGCCGGCGGTTTCGAGATCCTCTGCATTCGCGAGCTTACGGGCGGTCTCTATTTCGGACAGCCGAAGTACACCCGCGAAGAGAACGGCGAGCTCGTTGCGGTCGACACCATGGTTTACCGCGAATCCGAGATCCGGCGGATTGCCGAACTGGCATTCCGCATCGCCAGCGGGCGCGGCAAAGGCCTCGTATCGGTGGACAAAGCCAACGTGCTCGATAACAGCCTCCTATGGCGGAAGGTGGTCCGCGAGGTTGGCCAGCAACAATTTCCAGAGGTGGAACTCAAGCACCTGCTGGTCGATAACGCCGCCATGCAGTTCATCCGGTACCCGCGCAGCTTCGACGTGGTCGTGACGGAAAATTTGTTCGGCGACATTCTGAGCGACGAGTTGGCGATGATGACCGGATCGATCGGCATGCTGCCGAGCGCCAGCCTCGGCGCTCAGCGTGAGGCCGGCCGGCAGTTTGGCTTGTTTGAACCGAGCGGCGGGTCGGCCCCGGACATCGCCGGTAAAGGGATTGCCAACCCGATCGCCCAGATTCTTTCGGGAGCCATGATGCTCCGCCATGGGTTCGGCCTGGAATCCAGCGCAGCCAGGATCGAGCAAGCCGTACGCAAAGCCGTCCGGGACGGGTTCCGTACCGGGGACATCTGGTCGGAGGGCGCCACCCGCGTGTCGACCCGGGAGATGGGGGATGCAATCTTACAGAACCTCAGGGCGTGACCCGTTGGAAGGCGTGATAAACGCCCCCTTGCCAGTCACACCCGGCACCCGACACCCGCCTCCTACACCAGCGCGGCGGCCTTTTTCGTCGAGGCGCGAGCGTAATCGCGGTTCAGCCGCGAGATAAAGCTCGAGCTGATCTCCGCCGGGCACACGGCCTCGCATTCGTAATGGTTCGAGCAGTTGCCGAAACCTAACTCGTCCATTTTGCGGACCATATTCATCACGCGCAGGTTGCGTTCGGGCTGTCCCTGGGGGAGCAAGCCCAGGTGCGAGACTTTGGCCCCCACGAACAGCATCGCCGACGAGTTCGGACAAGCCGCCACGCAGGCGCCGCACCCGATGCACGCGGCCGCTTCCATGGCGAGGTCGGCCACGACCTTGCCGACCGGGATCGAGTTTGCTTCCGGCGCCGACCCGGTCCGAGCCGTAATGTAACCGCCCGCTTCAACCATTCTGTCCAGGGCGCTCCGGTTGGTGCACAGGTCGCGGATGACCGGGAAGGTCACGGCCCGAAACGGTTCAACCCAGATGGCGTCCCCGTCCTTGAACCGGCGCATGTAAAGCTGGCAGGTGGTTTTGGCCTTACCGGGACCGTGCGCGATGCCGTTAATCACGAGCGAGCACATGCCGCAGATGCCTTCGCGGCAATCGGAATCAAACGCGATCTGCTCCTCGTTTCGCTTGATCAGATCCTCGTTGACGATGTCGAGCATCTCCAGAAACGAGGCTTCCGCCGGGATGTCGCGCGCTTCGTAATCCACGAATCGACCGGCGACACCCGGTCCTTTTTGCCGCCAAACCTTGAGTTTAAAGTTCATTTGTAGCTTCTTTGGGCGAGCTTCACGTTTTCGAAAACCAGCGGCTCAACGTTCCGGATCGGGCGCGAATCCGCTCCCGCATACTGCCATGCCGCGACGTGACAATACTCATCGTCGTTGCGCAGCGCTTCGCCGTCTTCCGTCTGGTACTCGACCCGAAAATGGCCGCCGCAGGACTCGTTGCGCTCCAGCGCGTCAAGGCACATCAGTTCACCGAACTCGAGAAAATCCGCGACCCGCCCGGCGTACTCGAGGGCCTGATTAAATTCCTCGTTTCCGCCCAGCACGTTGACGTTTTCCCAAAATTCCTGGCGCAATTCGGGAATCCGTTGCAACGCCTCTTCCAAACCCGCGGCATCCCGGGCCATGCCGCATTTTTCCCAGAGGAGGAGGCCGAGTTCGCGGTGGAAATCGGCGACGGTCTTTTTTCCGCGGATCGACAAAAGCCGCTCGATATGGGCTCTCACCTCCTGTTCAGCGGCTTTGAATTCCGGCCGGTCGACCGAAACCTTCTTGCCCATCTGGGTCGCGAGGTAATTGCCCAGGGTGTAAGGGATCACAAAATAGCCGTCGGCCAAGCCTTGCATCAAGGCACTGGCCCCGAGACGGTTGGCGCCGTGGTCGGAGAAATTCGCTTCGCCGAGCACGTGCAGCCCGGGCAAACTGCTCATCAGGTTGTAATCCACCCACAAACCGCCCATCGTGTAGTGCACGGCCGGATAGATCCGCATCGGGGTCGTGTAAGCGTTCTCACCCGTGATGTTCTGGTACATGTCAAACAGGTTGCCGTAACGCTCGCGGATGGTTCTCTCACCGAACCGGTTGATCGCACCCCCGAAATCCAGGTAAACCCCCAGGCCGCCCGGCCCGACGCCGCGCCCGGCGTCGCACGCTTCTTTTGCGGCGCGCGACGCGATGTCGCGCGGGGCCAGGTTGCCGTAGCTGGGGTACTTGCGCTCAAGGTAGTAGTCCCGCTCCTCCTCCGGGATCTGGTCGGGCGGACGTTTGTCGCCTTTCTGTTTCGGCACCCAGACCCGGCCATCGTTGCGCAACGACTCTGACATCAACGTCAGCTTGGACTGATAACTGCCGGCAACCGGAATGCAGGTCGGATGGATCTGCGTGTAACAGGGATTGGCGAAAAAAGCGCCGCGTTTGTACGCCCGGTAAGTCGCGGTCACGTTGCACCCTTTGGCATTCGTCGACAGGTAAAATGCGTTCCCGTACCCGCCGGTTGCCAGCACCACGGTGTCTGCGGCGTATGCCTGGATCTTGCCGGTGAGCAAATCCCGCGTGATGACGCCCTTGGCCTGTCCCTCCACCACCACGACATCCAGCATCTCCGTCCGCGGATACATCTTTACCGAACCAGCCTCGATTTGTTTGCAGAGGGCCTGGTATGCCCCGAGCAGAAGTTGCTGGCCGGTCTGGCCCCGGGCGTAAAATGTCCGGGAAACCTGGGCGCCTCCGAAAGAACGGTTGGCCAGATAGCCGCCGTACTCGCGGGCAAACGGTACGCCCTGCGCGACGCACTGGTCGATGATGTTGACGCTCACTTCCGCCAGCCGGTACACATTACCTTCACGGGAGCGGAAATCGCCGCCTTTGATCGTATCGTAAAACAGCCGGAAAACGCTGTCGCCGTCGTTCTGATAATTCTTGGCGGCATTGATCCCGCCCTGCGCGGCGATGCTGTGCGCCCGCCGGGGCGAATCCTGGTAGCAAAAACAGCGGACGTTATACCCGAGTTCGCCCAGGGTGGCAGCTGCCGAACCCCCGGCGAGACCGCTCCCGACCACGATCACGTCAAGCTTGCGTTTGTTGGCCGGGCTGACGAGCTTCGATTCGTTTTTGTGCTTCTGCCACTTCTCCGCGAGAGGGCCGGTGGGGATTTTTGCGTCGAGGGTCGTAGCCATAAGATTATCGGACCAGGCCAAGCAGGATGGTTATCGGAATGGAAATGTACCCTAAAAAGACCAGCCACGCGAGCGTCACCCCTCCGACGGAAATGACCCTGGCGATCTTACGGTTGTCGATACCCAGGGTCTGGGTCAGGCTGGCAAACCCGTGGCTCAAGTGCATGCAGAGCAGGAAAAGGCCGAGCACATAAAACAACGAAATGAAGAAGTGCCGGAAGGCGATGATCATCATGTGATACACGTCGTGGCGCCCCAGAGAATCGTGCATATGCCGGTAGCCCGGGTGGGTGAGCTCAAGGGTAAACTGGAGCAGGTGATAAATGACGAAGCAAAGCACGATCAGGCCCGAAATGATCATCGTCCGTGAAGCCGGGGTGGATGCCTGGTAACCGGGCACGGCGTACTTTTGCGGCTTGGCCTGCCGGTTCTGAATCGTGAGCTGGATCGTCGCCACGATATGAATGACGAAACAGGCCAGCAGGAAGAGGCGTATCAGCCATAGCAACGGCCCCAGGTTGTGCAGGAATTCGGCGTAATTGTTGATTCGATCCTGGCCAAGGTAGATCTGGAGGTTGCCCGCCAGGTGGCCCAACACGTACACGATCAGTACGACCCCGGTAAGCGCCACAACCCACTTCTTGCCGATCGACGACTGATAGAACGCGACTAGCGGATTAGGCGAAAACCTCCGGGCGGATGCAGGGGAAACGGTAACGGCCGGCATAGAAAACTACGCTATTAGCCAAAATATTAACGTGTCAACCCATGGAAACGTAAATAGGTTGGGTTTGCCCCGTCCAAATGTTCTGCTTTCTATTGAAAGTTGACAGTCCGGAGCTGACCGCGCCGGGAATTTTGGCATAATACGCCCCATGCGTTCGCGATTGTGCATGGCTTGCGCCCGTTTGCGTTTGGGAATCGGGGGGGTGCTGCTCCTTGTCCTGTTTGCCTCCTGCGTCACTAAAGACCGGCAACACCGCGTTGTCGTCAGCGTCGCCGACCAGGCTATGGACGTTTATTACCGGCAGCACCAGGTGGCCCGCTACCAGATCTCGACCTCCAAGTTTTGTCTCGGCGATGCCCCGGGCAGCTGCGGGACGCCGCTGGGCCGGTTGGAAATCGCCAAAAAGATCGGTGCCGGCGCGCCGCTCGGCACCGTGTTCAAAGACCGGAAACCCACCGGAGAAATCCTCAAGCCGGACACGCCCGGCCGTGACCCGATCGTCTCTCGCATCCTGTGGCTCAAAGGTCTGGAACCGGGTAATCGGAACGCCTACGGCCGTTGCATTTACATTCACGGCACGCCCGAGGAGCGTAATATCGGGCGCCCGGCCAGTTATGGCTGTATCCGGATGCGGTCCCGCGACGTTGCCCACCTTTTCAGGACAGTCGGGGTGGGGGCCGAGGTCGACGTGATGCCTGGACCCTTGCCTGATCCAAACCTGCGGCGCACGCCCACGCCCACGGCCGCTGCCCAGGCCAGCGTGGCGCTCAGTCGTGCGACCGACAGAATCCCTGAGCGCTGAGCACTGAGCACTGAGCACTGACCAGTTGATCCGGAACAAGCGCCAATGGACCCAGGCTTGGTCAACGATGGGGTGAAACGTCAGTTGCGCGAGCGGCAGTACCCGGCCGCGCCGATGGTCATGCGCCAACGCTGGTTGGACCTCCTGTTTCTGCACTGGCGGTGGGACCCGGCCGAAGTCCAGCGTACCTTGCCGCCGGGACTCACGGTTGACACGTGGGACGGCAACGCCTGGATCGGCGTCGTCCCGTTCGCGATGCGCGGGGTGCGCCCGCGTTTTTGCCCGTCAGTGCCGGGCGTGTCTCATTTGCTCGAACTAAACCTGCGGACCTACGTCCTGGATCGCGCCGGCCGTCCGGGGGTCTGGTTTTATTCCCTGGACGCCAGCCAACCTCTGGCGGTCTGGGCGGCGCGCGCCTTTTTCGCGCTGCATTACTATCACGCCCGGATGGAATTGTCGGTCGCCGACGGCGAATGCCGGTTTGTTTCCTGCCGGGCCGGGACCGCCCAGCCGCTGCGTTACCATTACCGGCCGGAGCCGGCCCATTCACGGAACCCAGGCCATTCGCACGAAGCCATGCCGGGAACGCTGGAATTCTTTTTGGTCGAACGCTACCGGCTGTTCGCGTTCCGCCGTGGCCGGGTGCTCACCGGGCGGGTCTATCACCGGCCATACCCGCTGACCGCGGTCGAGACCTCCGTGTGGAACGACGGGCTGTTCGCCCTGGACGGGTTCAATCGCCCGAATCGGCCGCCCGATCACCAGATCTACGCATCCCAGGTCGAGGTCAGCATCTTCGCTCCTGAAGCGGTGCCCGGGTAACAAGTGCGATTTTGAGAGCGAGTGAGAGCGAGCGCCGCGAGTCACGTCCGGAATTCGGGCCTTGAAGCCGGCATCCTCGCCGCGTCCGCCGTGTGATGCGGTGTGCTAATCTTTGGGGTGAAACCGCACCCGGATGATGGCCAATCCGGCCGGCAGACGGTCGAATCGCGCGGCAAAGTCCGAGCGGCCGACCCAGCCGCGGCGGGTCATGGGCACAGGGTCGGGCACGTAGGAGACGGCGTAGGTACTCAGCAGTCGGCCCCGCAGGTCCAGCAGTTCGATATCCAAGTGCCCGTACCCCGACCCAAAGCCGTCGCGCCGGATTGCGCCGCGGATCCGTAGACCTTCGCCTGTCCGAGCCAACTGCACGGCGACGATGGAAAAACCGGGGGTGCCGGCCACCTCCACACGAAAGCCGGTCGGGTCCTGGACCGGCCCGTGCAGCAGCCATTGCAAGTATTGCAAAATGCCATCGGCACGCTGCACGGACGGCACCTTGGACTCGGCGCGACCGTTCTCCTGCGGGAACTGCAGCAGCCCCTGCGCTTGTGAGCCGCCGGGGAAGGCGGCCGCCAGGAACGTCGCCAAGGCCAGTGATGCGGCGGGCCTGAGTAGGCTGGGGACGCGGTTCGGTAAGAAGGGCATAAGATAAAAAGGCACCTGGCCGCCGTGGCCGGATTCCGTCCGCACCGGGTCCGGCTCTGAGCGGGTCGAATTCCCGAAGCGGGCTAACCGGCCACTACCCCTGGGCTCGGCTCGAATAGCTGCTGTATCGCATCAACTCCTGTAACTGCTAAAAACTCACGCGCACGCGTGCCGCAAAGATATTGATGGGGCCCCGATCCTGATTGTAAGCCGGATCCACGGCGAGCTGGTAATCCAGGGTTAGGTTCAGCCCTTTAATCACCTCGAAATTGTAGTAAGCTTCCACCACATTCTCCAGACCGTAATGAGGCAGTTTTCCGTCGCCGATCAGGATTCCGAGCCCGCCCGCATTAAAGTAATCCCGTTGTGCGTGTCCGAGAGCATCGAGCATTTCTGCGAGGCCAACCGTGTCGTTCGGACGGTTCCAGGCGGTCCCTTTGAGTGAGAGCCCGATCTCAAAACTCTTCGAAACATCCGCGTACTGCCATACCTCATAGTTCGGGTCCCGGAACGCGAGCCGGAGAAAGGCGCCCAGATCCTTGGTGAGTTCCTGCTCCACGTTGAGCACCACTCCGTAGGTCAGCCGGTACCTGCGGGTCTGCGTAATGTCCGCACCGAGATCCGGACTATCCAACACCGCACGATAACTGCCCATGTTCGCACTTTCCAGGTAGCCGAGCAACCGCGCCTTGCCCGGGTGACCGACCAGCGAGTAGCGTCCCTCGATTTCGGCCACCTGCTGCCAAGCCTTGAGGTAGTGCCCGTTCGTTGCCAGGCCATTGGCGACCCGGGGAACGGTGAAAATGCCATAACGCGCCGCCCAGTCTTTCTGGTTGAGCTCCAACCACAGGCCGTACTCGAAGCCCAGGGAATCAGCCGCGTAATCGAAGGCTAACGCGTCGACGGCTGCCCAGTTTAAGAAATCCCCTCTCGAATCATGGGCATAGCTATTGTTGTCGAAAACGTCGGTCACGCTGAACTTGCCCGCCTGAAGCGTAAGCCGGGAGATGTCGACTTTCTCTGCGAGTTGCAGTTCACTCGCGGCAAGTTGTTCCTGGTCCCCTCCAAAGCCCCAGACCTGGCGAAGAAACAAGCGCGGGATGTAGACATCGCCGCGGTACTTGCCTACCTTGTAGGCCTCGGAGTTTGGGAAGGCGGCCAAGCCATGGGTAATGCCCAGACCGAAACCCTGATAGTACTCCGGATTCAGGTAGATCTCGCCACCGGGCCAGATGCGGACATCGAAGAACAGATCGGCATCGGAAGTCTGGCGAACGTTGTCACCGGGATACAGGCTGTTGGTTCCGCTGTAAGGCGCATGAAACCCCGGCTGGCCCTGAACGACTTCAACTGCATCAAAGTGAATCGCCCAGTTTTGCCGGCCGCCGTTCTCGGTCTGAACCACCGGTATTTCAGGGTCCCGCCCGGCCTCCTGGGCTGGAGCGTTGTGGACAGAGATAGAAACTTCTTCCGCTTTTGCGAAGACAACTGCAAGAACGCTTCCTATCAGGATCAACTCCCGCAACCTGGCGAGTTTTGGATTCTTCATCACGGTAATGGCATCATAGAGAGTGGCGAACCCCCGCGGAGTATCGGACGGCAGCCGGCGCGTCCGCCGCGGCTGAACGCAGGGCGCCCGAATTCAGGCGTATCCTTTGACGAGGCCGGTAACCGGTGCATGCACCGGCGGAACTGACGTCCGAGCGGTTCCACCAGCCGCCGCCGAGCGCTTGGAACAGCGCTGCCGTATCAGCAAAGCGACCGGCCCGCGCCTGGACGAGATTGATCACGGATTGCTGATATGCCTGCTGGGCATTAAGGAGTGCAAGGTAGGAAACTGCGCCGGCCGCCAGTTGGCTCCGGGTGACGTCGAGGCTCTTCGCGGCGGCACGCTCCGCGGCCACCGCCGCGGTCAAGGCGCCGGCGTCGGACTGCAGCGCGCGCAGCGCGTCAGCAACGTTTTGAAAAGCGGTGACGGCCGTGCTGCGGTACTGTGCAGCCGCCTGGGCGCAAGCTGCCCGCGCGGCACGGGTGCGGTGCAGCAGCATGCCGCCCTCGAAGATCGGCTGCGTCAGGCTTGCGGCCAGCGCCCAGTAACTGGTGCCCGGCCCGAACAATCTGGTGATCTCGCCGGCCGCGTAGCCGCCGTTGGCGCTGAGAGTGATGTTCGGCAGCATGTTGGCGATGGCCACGCCGATCTGCGCGCTTGCGGAATGGAGTTGAGCCTCTGCCGCGCGCACGTCCGGCCGTTGCTCAACCAGTTTCGCCGGCAGGCTTACCGGCAGATCCGCCGGCAGGTGCAGGTCTTCAAGCTCAAACGTCTCGGCGACACCTTGGCTGGGGAACCTGCCGGCCAGCGCGGCCAGGAGGTCGCGTTGCTGCGCCAGTTGCTTCTGGAGCGGCGGCAGGCTCGCCTGCGCTTGCGCCAGCGCGGCTTCCTGCGCCGCCACGGCGTCCCCGGCGATCTGACCGGCTGAGAATTGGCGCCGCATGATTTCGAGCGCCTCGCCCTGCACGCTGATGATTTCCTGGGCCGCCTTGATCTGGCCGCGAAGCAGGGCTTCCTGCACCGCCGCCGTCACGACATTCGAAGTCAACGTCAGGTAGGTCGCCTCGAGTTGGAATCGTTGCGCTTCGGCCTGCGCCTCCAGCGACTCGACGGTTCTCCGGTTCAAGCCGAAGACGTCCGGCACGTAGGAGACGCTGAGTTGGCCGGTATAGAGGCTGTAATACGGGTTTCCCGAAGCCGTGGCTGGAGAAAAGATAGCCGTGGCGGTCTTGTTAAGGCTGGGCGAGAGGCTCGCCTGAATGGTGGGGTAGTATGCCCCTTTCTGCGCCCGAACATTCTCCCGCGCCACTCGCAAAGCGGCCTGAGCGGCTTCAAGGCTGGGATTGGCCCGGAGCGCTTCTTCAGTGAGGGCGTTAAGCGCCTTGCAATGGAACAGCCGCCACCACTGCCCCGGGATGTCCAGACTCTGAACGAAGCGCTGGGCTTGGCCGCCTGCGACATCGGCCTTCGCGGTCTGCGCCGCCAGCGGTTCGGGTGTGTAACCCGTAACCGAAGGAGGCGCAGGCCGGTGAAAGTTCGGGCCGACGGCACAACCGCCGGTGGTCATGAACCCGGCGAGAATAATGAGCAATCGCGTGCCGTTTCTGATCGATGCGGACGTCTTCGACCCGCCGGCGCGTCTGACTCGTATCAATGGTTTCATTATTCCGCGGGTTGGAGTTCGGCTGCCGGGGCCTCCTCTGCACGTCGGCCTCGCCGTGAGAACAGGTCAACCAGCACGGGCAGGATGATCAGGATGAGGATGGGCGCCAGAAGGATCCCGCCTACCACCACAAGGGCGAGCGGTTTCTGAACCTGCGAGCCGATGCCCGTTGAGGTAGCGGCCGGCAACAGCCCTACGCACGCCGCGATGCAGGTCATCATGACTGGACGCAGCCGTATCTGACAAGCCCGCATTAGCGCGGCAGAACGCTCCAGACCACCCTCGATGAGTTGGTTGAAGTAGGAAATAACGATGATTCCTTCCATCACCGAAATGCCGAACAGACCGATAAAGCCGATCGCTGCTGAGACGCTGAAGGGCGTGCCGGTGATCCAGAGGGCGAAAATTCCCCCGATCAGCGCCAGAGGCATGACGCTGGCCGCCAGCAACGTGTCGGTGACAGAGGAAAAGTTGGCGAACAGCAACAGAACTATCAGCAGCAGGGTCATCGGCACGACAAGTTTAAGGCGCTCCATTGCGTCCTGCAGTTCGCCGAATTCACCGACCCACTCCAGACGCGCACCGGCGGGCAGGCGGACCTGGCCGGCAATCCTGCTCTGCGCTTCGAGCACCGCGCTCCCGAGATCGCGTCCGCGCACGCTGAATTTGATCGGGATGTAGCGCTCCTGGTTCTCGCGATAAATGAAGGAGTAACCCGGAGCCAGGCTTACCTTGGCGGTGTCGCTCAGCGGGATAGGGACAATCCCATTTCCGTTCGGGTTGGGCGCGCCGATCGGAATCCGGCGCATGGCGTCCAGGCTCTGGCGGTATTGCGGCGCCAGGCGGACGACGATGGGGAAGTTCCGATCGCTGCCGTATTCGTACAGGTTGCCGGCTGCCTGACCGCCGATCGCCGCCTGCACGGTTGAATTGATGTCGCCCGGAGCCAGCCCGTAGCGCGCGGCGACCTTGCGGTCGATGTCGATGTTGACGGTTGGCTGGCCAAACGCGTCGAAGACGGAGAGGTCAGTCATGCCGGGCACCGTCTCGAGGAGCGCTTTTATTTGGTACGCGGTATTCTGCAGCGCCTCAAGATCGTTGCCGAAGAGCTTGATCGAGTTCTGGCCTTTGACCCCCGAGGCGGCTTCTTCGACGTTGTCTTCTATGTTCTGAGAAAAGTTGAAATCTACCCCGGGGAACGGGCCTTCCAGGGCCGCATCCATCTGGCGAGTGAGTTTCTCCTTGTCGATCCCCGCGGGCCATGTAGAGAAGGGTTTGAGGGGCACATCGAGTTCGAGATTGAAAAACCCGGTGGCGTCAGTCCCGTCGTCAGGCCGCCCCAGTTGCGAGATGACGGTCTGAACCTCCGGGAAGTTCTTGACGATCTGCCGCATACGGTCGGCGTATCCCCCGGCTTCCTCCAGCGAGATCGTGGGCGGGAAGCTTGCGCGGATCCAAAAGTTGCCTTCCTCAAGCTTGGGTAGAAACTCGAGGCCGAGGGAGCGGGCCGCTACCACCGCCAACGTCACGAGCGCCACCGCTGCGCCCAGCGACACAATGCGATTGGCGACCGTGACCTTGAGCAGCGGGATGTAGATCCGCCGCAAACCGCGCACGATGAGGGTCTCGGTCTCTCTGGCCGGATTCGGCAGCAGCACTGCGCTCAAGGCGGGCGTGATGGTGAAGGTGGCAATCAGGCCGCCGGCGATCGCGTAGGCGTAGGTCTTTGCCATCGGCCCGAAGATGTGTCCTTCAACCCCGGACAACGTGAACAACGGGATGAAGCCGGCGATGATGATTGAGGCGGAAAAGAAGATGGCCCGGTTGACTTCGAGCGCGGAACTGCCGATCACGGCGAGCACCCCACGCAGCTCCCAGGAAGAGGGCAGGCGGTGCTTTACCGGCGAGTGCGCGAACCGTTCCTCGGGTCGCTGCGCCAGGTGCCGGTAGATGTTTTCTACCATGATGACCGTCGCGTCCACGATCAGGCCGAAGTCGATCGCGCCGACCGAGAGCAGGTTCGCCGATTCGCCGCGCAGCGTCATGGTGATGATGGCAAAGCACAGGGCGAATGGTATGGTTGCGGCCACGATCACCGCGCTGCGCAGGTTGCCCAGGAAGATCCACTGGATGAAGAAGATCAGCATGATGCCGAAGATCAGGTTATGAAGCACCGTGCGGGTAGTGACCGCGATCAGCTCACGGCGATCATAGATCTTCTCGAGCCTGACGCCCGGCGGGAGGATTCCGGTGGTGTTGATTTTCTGCACCTCAGCCTCAACCCGGCGGATGGTCGGCAGGCTCTGCTCGCCGCGGCGCATCAGGACGATGCCTTGGGCAATGTCATTGTCATCGTCCTGCCCGGCGATGCCGAGCCGTGGCTGGTGGCCGACCTGCACCGTGGCGACGTCCCTGACGCGGACCGGTGAACCGTTGTTCGCGCTCAGCATGGTGTCGCGGATGTCGTCCATGGAATGGATCAGTCCGACCCCGCGCACCACGGCTGCCTGCGGCCCGAAATTCACCGTCTGGCCGCCCACGTTGATGTTGGCGTTGTTGAGGGCCTGCAGGATCTGAGGAACGGTGAGGCCGTACTCAACCAGTTTATTTTGATCGAGGGTGATTTCGTAGGTCTTCGTCTTGCCGCCCCAGCCGCTGACGTCCACCACGCCGGGCACCGCCTTGAAACGGCGCTGCAGGACCCAGTCCTGGAGGGTCTTAAGGTCCATGACCGAATAGCCGGGCGGGCCGACGATCCGGTACCGGTAAATTTCGCCGATCGGGCTTTCCGGTGAGATCTGAGGCGTGACGCCGTTGGGCAAAGGCGACAATTGCGACAGGCGGTTTATCACCCATTGTTCAGCCTGCTCATAGGTGAAGTCGTAGGTGAACTGCACGCGGACGTCCGACAGGCCGAATAGAGAGATGGTCCGCACCGCAGTGACGTGCGGGACGCCGGCCATTTGAATTTCGACGGGAATGGTGATGTAACGCTCGATCTCTTCAGCCGACTGGCCGCTGCTCTGGGTGATCACCTCCACGAGCGGCGGTACCGGATCAGGGTAAGCCTCGATGTTGAGGCGCATAAAACTCATCGCGCCGGCACCGAACAGGCAGAACATCACGATGACCACGAGCATCCGCTGTTTCAGCGCAAAGGCGACGATCCCGTTCATCGTGAGTTGTCCGTGCTCGTGGCTTCCTCCTGCGGTTGGCCGGCTCAGTCCGTCGCTTCGGCCGCACGATCGATGAACAGGCTGCCGCGGGTCACCACCGACTCACCGGGCAGGACGCCGGCGAGCACCTCAACCATGCCGTCCTGAGTCCGGCCAGGCCGGATCTGGCGCAAGCCGAGGGTTCTATCGCTGCCCGCCGTCCAGACGCGCGCCGTCTGGCCTTCATACACGACGGCCGCCTCGGGTACCGCGGGCGCGCTGACGGCATTTCCGGTGATGATGCTGAAGGTCGCAAACATCTCCGGCTTCAAGGCGCCGTCCGGGTTCTCGACCTCTGCCCGGACCGGCAGTCGGTGCGTGCCCGGATCGATCGCCGCCGCGACGTAGATGAGTTTTGCCTTGAAGACGCGTCCCGGAATAGCGAGCACATGCACTTCGACCGGTTCGCCGCGCCGCATCGATGGTGCGTCCGGTTCGCGTACGTTTGCCAGCAGCCAGACCTTCGACATGTCACCGATAGAGAAGATCGGGGTGGAGGCACCATTCGCGGCGCTGCTGATGTATTGGCCGAGACCGACCTGGCGTTGCGTCACGGTCCCGCTGATCGGCGCGCAGATGAGCGCCTCCGGGTTCATCGTCAGCCGATCCGGCGCATCCTCGATCGCAGTGATTTCGGCATCAGCCTTGCCCAGGATCCGCAGACGGTTACGTACCGCAGCAAGGGTGATTTCCGCCGAACGGAAACCGCCCTGGGCAGTGGCAAGGTCGACCTGGCTCTGTTGCCAGTCCTTGAGCGCCCCGCCCTTCGTATCGTAGAGCTCATGCTGGCGCTTCTCGCTGGTTTGCGCCAGGTTGAGCTGCGCGCGCGCGGTGTTGAGGGCACTGACGGCGTTGATGAGATCATTCTGGCCCTGCACGAACTCGGACGCCACGATCGCAAGCAGCGCGCCACCCTGCTTTACCTCATCGCCTGCCTTGGCGAAGAGCTTGGTAACCCGTCCGGAATAAGGCGAGAACACCGGCGTGGTCGCGTCGTCGTCGTTGGCGATCTTGCCTTCGGTCGTGCGCTCGGTCTGAAAGGTGCGCAACTCCACCGGTGCAATCTTCAAACTTTTCCATTGGGCGTCGGTCGGACGAAACGTCCCCGCCGCAGGTGCCGGATGCGCGTCTGCGGCCGTCGCGTTCGCTGTCGCCGCTGAATAATGCCGGTTCAGCAGCCATCGGGCGCCGAAAGTCAGGGCGACGATGAGGGCCGCGCCGGTGACGATAATGAGCCAGCGCGTCCGCTGTCCGAGCGCATGGGCAAATCGAGGTCGTCCGGATCCTTGCATAGTCCCGCTTTCCTTATCGGCGTCCGCCCTCAAGGAAGCGGGAGTCAATTTAACCGGCCGTACCTATCCTTGCCGTTTCCAGGACATTACCATTTGGCAAACTTGCCGGCGTCAGGCGCGGCAGCACGATTCGCGCGATGAGCCCCGGACCGCCGTCCTCCAGGGAAAAGCTGCCGCCGTGCAGGTGGCTTATGGCGCTGACGATGGGCAGACCAAGTCCGTTACCCGGCAGGCTCCGGCTTCGATCGAGCCGATAAAAGCGCGTGAGGACCTTTTCACGTTCCTCGGGCGGGATGCCTGGCCCGTTGTCCTCGACAACAATCGACACCACCCTGCGGTCTTGCGTCGCTCGTACGCGTACCGTGGCCGTGCGCCCCGCATACTTGAGCGAATTGTCGACCAGGTTGGCCGTTGCATTCGCCAGAAGCTCTTTGTCGCCGAGCGTCACGGGTTCGTCCTCACAATCAACGCGCAGCGCGATGCCTTTTGCCTCCGCGGCGGCATCGTAAAGCTCAACCACGCCGGTTATGATTTCTCGAAGCGCAATCGGCTGGAACGATTGGCGGCGCGTGCCGGACTCGGCTTCGGCGATCTGCAGCAGCTTATCGAAAACCCGGATCACTTCATCAATCCCGCGAATGGCCGCATCGGCGGCTTCAGAAAGCCGCTCGAAGGTTGTCTCGGGCCTGAGCGCCTCATCGAGCAGGCCCCGGATGCGGCCCAAGGGCGTTCGAAGATCATGAGCGATGGCGTTGGAAACCTCGC
This sequence comes from Verrucomicrobiota bacterium, assembly GCA_019247695.1. Classification (NCBI taxonomy): domain Bacteria; kingdom Pseudomonadati; phylum Verrucomicrobiota; species Verrucomicrobiota bacterium. Next base: position 72,044 of record JAFBAP010000101.1, read on the forward strand.
GCACGCCATTCATCAAATGCTCGATCCGGTCCAGCATGTGATTGATGTCGTGCTTAAGCCGCGTGAACTCGTCCTCCGAGTCGACGACAGGAATGCGACGGCTCAAATCTCCCGCTTCAATTTCCAGAACCGTGCGGCGGATGGCTGCAATTCGGTGCTCCAGTAGCCGCCGAAACAAGTCGGCGCCCCCCATTGCGAGAAGCACGCCGATTACGCCGCCGACCACCAGGGCGCGCAACACGAGTTGCTCGATCTCGCGCACGTCCCGCAGGTCGCGGCCGACCACGAGAGTCGCGCCGCCTGATAACTTAAGGGGCAGTAAGCGGCTCGTCGAGGGGCGGCCCGCACGGGTTACCGCCTGATCGGTTAGTTGATCCAGGGGTACTTTACCGTCGGGCCAGTCAGAAAGATTGCCCACGCGCTTTTGCCCGTTGGGTCCAAGCAGGAGGTAGACCTCGGTGTCCTGGTCGACGCCGTCCGTCAGCAGTTGTTCTATCTCCCCCTGAAGCGCCGCAATGCCGCGGGTTTCAAAGTGATTGGAAAGCCGCCCGGCGATCATGATGAGTTTCGAATCAATCTCACGACTGAGAACCCCAACCGTCCCGAAATAGAGAACCGCCGAAACCACCGCTACCGCGCCGAGAACCAGCGCGCTGTAGCCGATCGCCAGGCGAAATGCAACGGTGTTCAACAGCCTGGTCATTGCCTAGTCATTGTTGACGCAAATCATGTAGCCGACACCGCGTACGGTATGCAGCAGCGGCGGAGAAAAATCTTTATCGATCTTTTGACGCAGCCGGCTGATCTGAACATCGATGACGTTCGTCTGTGGATCAAAGTGATAGTCCCAGACCGCCTCCAGGAGCATGGTACGCGTAACTACCTGCCCTTCGTGGCGGACCAGGTACTCCAGAAGGCGGAACTCTCGCGGCTGCAATGCGATCGGTCTCGTCGCGCGTTCTACACTGCGCCGCCTCAGGTCGAGTTTCAGGTCGGCAACCCACAGTTCCGAAACGTCCTGTCGCATACCGGCGCGGCGTAACAGGGCCTGAATCCGCGCGAGAAGTTCCGAGAACGCAAAAGGCTTGGTCAGGTAATCGTCACCGCCGCTCCGAAGGCCCCGGACGCGCTCATCCAAATTGGCGAGCGCACTCAGAATCAGCACCGGCGTGGTCTTACGAACTTGCCGGAGCGCCTGCACAATTGTTAAACCGTCGACGCCGCCCGGCAACATCCGATCCAGGATCACCAGTTCCCAATGCTCGTTCGCTGCAAGGTGGAGGCCATTGACCCCGTCGCGGCACCACACAACGCTGAAGCCCTCCTCTTTCAGTCCCTTGCATATGTACCGGGCCGTCTCCGCGTCATCTTCGATTACGAGACACCGCATCTTGCCTTCAGGATAACGAGGGCCCGAATTTCGGTAAAGAACCTCCGCGCGGCGCATGCGTGCTCTCTCGGGCACACCGGGACGTTCGCCGGAATGTGTCTGACCGGCTCACATCCTGCGCGGCGGCACGCGCCTTTGCCCGGCTGCTCGGCGCGCTCGTGAGCGGGACGCATACTGCCGGATGAGCCGTTGCCGGGCCGGCGCGACCAAGTTGGCCATGCTCCGGATCATGCCAACCACCGGCACGATACCGGATGGGAAAGGAAAAAAAGCTGGCCGTTTCGAAGACGATGGATTTTAAGAGGCGTGCTATCAGTCTGCCCGTGGGTCCGATCCCGAGATCATCCAAAGCTACAAATGAGACGCATGAAACGGCGATCCCGCCTCGGACTGCATAAACGCCGGTATCGGATGCCGGTCCTTGCGGCTGCCCTAAGTTTCATCGGCTTTGCCGTACTGGCCGGGCCGAACGTCGCCGGGGCGGATACTTCGCCCTGGTCACAATGGGTGGGCGGCGACACGATGACGGGTGATTGGGGAGGACTTCGCGCCGCGCTGCTGGATCACGGGCTCAAGATTTCCGGCGGTTATGATGCTGAAGGGTGGGGCAACATCACCGGCGGCTTTGAGCGGGGAGCGGTATATACGGGCCTCCTTTACGTCGCCCTCCAGCTCGATCTTCAGAAGGCGATGGGGTGGCCGGGCGCAAGCTTCGACACCAGATGGCTGTGGATAACCGGCCAGGACGCGTCCAGGGACCTCGCCGGGAACTTCCTCACGATTTCGAGCATCGCCGGCTACAACTCGGTGCGTGCTTACGAACTCTGGCTTCAGCAAAACTGGCTGGATGACGCCGTTTCTCTCCGCCTCGGGCAGATCGCGGCCGATACGGACTTCTTCGTTTCGAAATACGCCTCCACATTTCTCAATAATACCTTCGGGTGGCCTGCCTCCATGGGTTCGAATCTACCCGGGGGCGGCCCGGGATACCCGATCGGCACCCTGGGCGTCCGCCTGGCGCTCAATCCGGTGGGTTGGTTTACTTTCCAAACGGCGGTTTTCCAGGGCAACGTCTACCCGCAGAACGTTAACCTCCATGGGTTCCGCTGGCGGCTGAATGGCGCAAACGGGTTCTTCTTCCTTAATGAAGCGCAATTGCGTTGGAACCAGCGCGCCGAGGACACGGGGCTTCCGGGTCAATTCAGCGCCGGAGCGTGGTATCACACGGCCCGATTTGCCAGGTCTGACGACGCAGGTTCCGTGCGCGGAAATTACGGCGTCTACGCCATGCTCGATCAGATGGTGTATCGCGAACCCGGCGAAATGGCCGCTCCGTCCGCGGCTCCTCAATCAGATGGAAAAAAGGTCGCCGGCGCTACCGGTGCAAACGGAGGCGCGCCGGTCGTAAAGAAATCAGACCAGGGACTTGGAGTTTTCGGCCGCATCGCTTATGAGCCCCAGGATCGTAATTTCATCGGACTCTATTTCGATACAGGGCTGACCTATAAGGGCCTGATTCCCACCCGCGACGCGGACACCATAGGGGTGGCCTTTGCGTACGCGCAGTTGAGCTCGGGCGCCAAACGGGCGGCGAGGGCAGCGGGCGCGGTTGGGGCGAGTGCGGAGATGGCGCTCGAAGCCACCTACCAGGCGCAAATCACCCCGTGGCTGGGCGTCCAGCCGGACCTGCAATACATCATCAACCCCGGCGGCAGCCAGGACCTCGACAACGCCCTCGTCCTGGGCTGCCGCGTCGCGGTCACCTTTTAATGCCATTCAGACCGTGATGTCGGTCGGGTGCCGGCGCAGGGGGTGGGCGCCGCGCAGGGTCGGCATCCGGCATAAAGCCGCTCGAAGACTCGCTTTTTATTCCGTTGCCTCCCTTTGGCGCATCGCTCCGGTTCGGCTGTAAGGGTAACTGTTTTTTGCGTTCGAAAGGGCTCGCGCCCTTCCGGAGCGCAAAAGCGTCATCAGGCCCCGACCGGCGCGTCCATCATCGAAACGTGGTCGATGGCGTGAAACGGCACGAACAGGATGATGCCCTCGGCGTTGACAATCGCGCAGGCATTTTTACCCACGCTCATGCGCTCCACCGTCTCAATGGCGTAGGCCTGACCCTCCCTCGTTGTCACCACAAACGGTACGAATGGAACTCGGCGTAAGATCCGGGGAAGCAGCGGGATTTGGCCGTGAAGCCAATTCAGCGTCCCGGTCGTATTCCACCGCCCTCACGGGCGTTTGGGGTTTAGCGTGCCGGCAAGGGTGATCTCGAGGTTTACCCTGTCGCTTACCCGAAGCACAAACGTGCTCGGATCCTTCATGCCCCAGCTGACGTAAGGCACCACCAATTTTGCCGCCGCGGTAACCCGGCCGTCCTGTACCGTCACCCTGGCAGGAAGGCTAACCTCGTGATCCTGGCCATGAAGCCGCAAGGTGCCGTGCACCACCACCTGATGCTCGCCCTCCAGGGACCCGAGACCGCTGACCCGGTCAGGCAAAAACACCGCCCGGGGAAATCGGTCGCTTCCCAACACGCTCTCGTGCATCTGCCGATCGCGCGCTTCCACGCCCGTGTTGCCGCTTTTGACGTCGACGACGACCTGCCCCCCGGCTTTCCCGCTGACGGCGTCCAAGCGAACCGTGCCGCCCTCGACCCTGAACGTGCCGTGGACGGTGTGCAGGGTGGCGCCCAGGGTGAATTGGACGTTGCTGCGGGCCGGGTCGACGCCGATCGTGACCTCGCGGGGGAATGGGGTGACCTTTTCAGCCGCCGGTAACGTCGCGGCAACCCACAACGTGAAGGCGGCAAACAGGGCGGAAAGCGCGGTTTTCATGGTTTTGGCGCCCGCGGCCGTTTCGGGGCATTCGGCGCATGCCCCGAGCATTACGCGAACGGGGGGCGTTTGCACAATCGAAAGCTTCGTCCGCCTGCTGGGAGCAAGGCTGGCGCGAACCGAACGGCCGCGTTGCGCCGCTTTGGCCCGGTGACCTTAAACCGCATTGTTTGTGGGAAAAAGGGTGCGCCCGCGGGGCGAGTTCGAAGTGTTCATGCGAGCCTCTTCGTTACTACCTGGTCCGCATTCGTGAAAGTGAGATGGCGCCTTTCTACCGAGGGCACCCGAGTGACTGACCGTTCATTCTTCGGGTCCCTGCGCGTTTGCTGACGGCTTCGTGATCCGGTCCACCAATCCGGTGAACCCAGCCTCTTTGCGAGCGGCCGCCAGGGCCTGGAGTTGCGCGACCTGTTCACGGGAGAACTCGGGGCTGACCACCGTGCCCAACGCCCGCGCTTCGGCCTGGATCCGTTCCGCCGCTTCCGGTAAGCGGTCGGGGCCGGCCAGCCGAAAAGATGCGGCCGACAACGGCCCAAACAGCAGCGCCCGAGCCAGGAGGGGCCACTGGCTTAGCTCGGGTTCCACGCCCGCTTCGCGCGCAAAGCGCAGCGCGATCAAATGCATCGCCTGCGGCTGCGAGCCGCCTCGCTTGGGCGGTTGGGCCGCCAGGGCCGCCTCCATCTGACTCGGCGGCGGAAGCGGCCGAAGCCCGCTCCAGGCGTACGCGATCCAGCGGGCTTGCAACTCCAGGGGTGGGAAATAGGGCCCGGTTTGTTCCCACAAACCCACAAAGGCAAGACCCGGCAAATCCGGATGGAACGTGAAGTGGTAAAGTTCCGCGTCCTGAGCGTCGTTCAGCCGGAGCGTGCGGCGGATCGCGGCGCTCAAGAACGGCAAACTCAACTCGAAGCCGGTGCCCAGGATGATCGCATCGAACTCTTCGGCGCTTTCGTCGCTGAATCGAACCCTCGGGCCCTCGATGAGGCGCAGCCAGGGTTTAACAACGATGCGGCCCTCCGCCACCAATGGCAGGAAGTGCTGGCTCAACCCCCGCCCCACCGTCAGGAAATCGCCGTCCGGCGGCCGCGCGCCGAACCGCTCCGGGCTGCCGAACGCCCGCAGGATGTGGTCCTGAGTGGCCTTGGCCAGGGCTTCCCTCGGCGTGACCTCCGCAGACAGGGCCGCAAAGCGGGTAAAGGCGAGCGTGTCGCTGGGGACCCCGGCCACCAGCTTGGGCACAACGTAGCGCTGGCGTCGGTAGGTCGAGACGACGCGCGCGGCGCCCAGCATTGCCAGGTCGCTGGCAATTTCCAGGGCGCTGATGGCGCAACCCACCACGAGCACCCGTTGACCGCGGAAACCCTCCGGGCGCTTGTAGTGAAGGCTGTGGAGTGCTCCGCCTCGGCCGCAAAACGATTCCAGTCCGGGCAGGGGCGGGATCAGCGGCGTGGTAAACCTGCCGGAAGCCACCACCACGTACGGAAAGGTCTCGCTTCGAGCCTCGGCGCCGCTGTTGGACCCGATCACCCAACCGCCACCTCGAGGGTCACGCTCGATCGTTTCGACCCGGGTGGCGTACCGAATGTGGCGAAGGAGGTCAAACGTTTGGGCATAGCGCCCCAGATAGGAAAGGATCTCCCCGTTGGAGGGGAAGATTGCCCCCTTGGGTTCGGGCGCGAGGTCGCTAAAGCAAGTCAGCCATCGGCTGGTGTTGGTCACCATGGAAGGCCAAACCCCGCTGTGAGGCGAGCGCGCGTTCCACTGTCCCCCCAGCGCATCATTTTGCTCAAAGAGCACCGGTTCCCAGCCGTGCTGCTTGAGGAATTTGGCGACCACCAGGCCGCCCGGCCCGCTTCCAATGATGGCGACCAGGCGCCGCGCCGGGGCTGGCCGAATCGAATCACCGCTTTGATTTGCGACGCTCATCAGAAAAGGGCAGGGGCGTGGCCCCGCCGGGCGGAAGGTGGTGGACGTACTTTTGATGCGTGCGGCATGGGATTGGGCGCGCTGGTCCAAAGGGTATCCCAACCGGCAGCGGATGGGGGAGTGGAAAAAATGGCGAGGGGTAAGTTCGGGGGTAAAGGTCTCCCGGCACTTCGGGTACACGCGTAGGAAAATCTCCTGCGGGCCTCTTTCCAGCACCCTCAGCCGTAATGAAGAGAATCGCTGGGATCAGGTCGGAAGGCCCTTTGTCAAGGCATTTTCCAGGGTAAGGGCAGCTTGAACGCCAGCACCCAGCAGCTCCAGAGGCAAAGGCACGCCATAAGCCCGCACGCCACGTAAAGCGGTAGGTACCACGCATCCCGGTACCGGCCTTTTTGGGCCAGAAAAATGATCCCGGCGATGCACAACAGGCCCGGGAACACGACCATGATAAACGCGATGCCGAGGGGAATCAGGATTTGAGCCATCTCACAAGGATGCACCGTTCGTTCGCCGGATCATAGGCGACCGTACCTTCGACGGCCTGACCCCTGGCCGAGCCGCGCTTTGGCTCCCTTGACGCTGGAGCCCCGGTTCGGGTGCAAGGGTATCTGCTTTTTGCGTTCGAAAGGGCTTCGCGCTTCCGGGCACAAAAACGGTACCAACTCCCTCAAGCGTCACCCGACAGCAGGGCGGACATGTCAACCTCAACGCCCGCTAAAGCCTGCGGCGACACCTTGCCTTCCCTGATGATTCTCGTTTCGTAGCGGTCGCCGCTCAGCATAAAGACCCGCAGGCACCGGTGACGAACGTCAACTACCCAGTATTCCGGGACGCGGGCCCGCCGGTAGAGGTCCGCTTTGTAGCCCAGGTCGTGGGTGAGGCTGCTGTCGGCGATTTCGATCACCAGCAGGGTATCGGCCGGGGTGGCCTGTTGGCGTCGGCCGAGGGTGGGCCGGTACAGCACCAGGTCCGGTTCGGGCACGTTGTGAGGCCGGATGACCAGGGACCGGCCGGGACCGACCTTGAAGCGCCCGGCGCTTTGCATCACGAAGGCTTCGTTAAGTTCGGCAAGAATCCAGTGGTGTTCGGGGCCGATCGGGGCCATGGGGATGAGTTGGCCGTCCAGCAGCTCGACGCGCGCGTCCTCTTCGAGGATGCCGGCCTCCACCAGCCGGTAAAAATCCTCCACCGTGAAGCGGTAGACGGCGTCGAAGCGGACCGGGGGCGGTTGGATAAAGGTGGTCATAGGGTCGGCGGTCGCCGCTGTGGGCATTACTGAATCATACTTGGTCCTACTCAGGGCGCACCCTCTAAACGCGAGGGCGCTTAGCCTCAGAGCGCTGCCGTTTGGGTCGGTCGCTCAGCCGCTTTCGAAAGCATAGGGTTTATCGACGATGGCTTTATGGATCGCCCCAGGGAGCACACGCGCAAACCGGGATCCGGGCCCCCCAGGGCAACCATGGACGATTCGAGGGAAAGGAGCATCCTTTTCCCGGACCCATTACGGAAAGGACGTTCTGTGACGGGCTTTCCCGTGCAAACTGCTCTCTTTGCAGCTATTTCCTTGGTCGATGCGCCCCCTACGTGACGCCCATGGGGCCCCGGCCCGGTGCGTCAAAGGCGCCGTCCGCGCGCGACACGAGCGCGTAATGGTCAAACCGGTCTTCGTCCGGCGGTAACGGTTCGTGGCCGGACGGGTTTCCGCCCGCCCCCGAGGCGAGGTCCAGCGCCGCCGCCGAGCCTGGGGGCGGGTGCGGGCCTGGCTCCATGCCTTGAGCCGGTGGCCCTTTGAGGCGATTGGAACGCGCGCGGCTCCCGGCGCGCGATTCTCTGGGACCCTGCCCCTTGTCTACGCCCGGTAGCCGTCCTCGGAGGCCCTCTGTTCAACGCTGCCCTCACGGCGTGCGAGGCGGGGGGCGGCAGCACCGTACGTTGGCCACCCGTCCAGGCCGGCAGCGCACCCGGCGCGCTTGGCCAAGGGATCGTCAACGAGGCACTAAGCGGTTTTAAGGCGACACAAAAATTACGCGGCGGTATCGGCCCAACCGCCTTGAACAGGATCCTTTGGGAAAAAGGTTCCTCCGGCGTGGCGAGTTCGGGCCTTTGGGCTGGGTGCTTGAACCTCCCTATTTCGGCGCTGGGCGGGGCCGAGTCCACCCGTGAGCAGGCGGACCGGGCGAAACACGGGCGGGCTTTTGTATCGCCGACCAGCAGCCCGCCCTCGCTTGTGCCGGTACTTGCCACCCGCCAAGCCCGGTGCTGCCGGAAGGAATTGTCCCGAGGGGCATCGGTTTTTAAACGGCCCCCCCTCGGTTGAGAACGGCCCGAAAACATCCGGTCCGGGCCGAATGAATGCGAATGGCAAAAGGGGGATGATCGCCGTAGTTAACCGGCAAGGAGCTGCAAAATGAAACAGGTCTTCATCGTCGGTCACGGTGGCCCGGACAAGCTGCAGATGCGTGAATCGCCCGACCCGCGCCCGGTCGGGGGCGAACTCCGCATCCGCGTCCAGGCAAGCGGCGTCAACTTTGCCGATATTCTCGCGCGCCAGGGCCTCTACCCCGACGCGCCCAAGCCTCCCTGCGTGGTCGGCTACGAAGTGTCCGGCACCGTGGACGCCATAGGCCCCGGTGTGGACTTGTCCTGGGTGGGCAAGGATGCCTTTGCGCTGACCCGCTTCGGCGGCTATTCCGACGTGGTGATCGTGCCCGAGAAACAGGCCTTGGTCAAACCGGCCTCGCTCTCCCATGAACAGGCGGCCGCCATCCCGGTAAACTACCTTACCGCGTGGCAGTTGCTGGCGGTCATGGGGGCTCTGAAACCCGAGGAGACCGTGCTCATTCACAATGCCGGCGGCGGCGTGGGCTTGGCCGCCATCGACATCGCGCGCCACCTCGGCGCCACGATTTATGGCACGGCCAGCAGCGTCAAGCACGCTTTCCTGAGGCAACGCGGGCTGCACCAGGCCATCGACTACCGCGCCCAAGACTGGGCGGCCGAACTGCAGCGGCTCACCCAAGGCAAAGGCGTGGCGCTCATCACCGACCCCTTGGGCGGCCGTCACTGGAAGAAGAGCTATGAGGCGTTGCGTTCGACGGGGCGGCTCGGCGTGTTCGGCGTTTCGGTGGCAACGGACTCGAAGCTCCCCGGGCCCTTGCGCCTGTTGCCGGTTGTGCTCGGCACACCTTTCTTCCATCCGCTTGCGCTGATGAACGCCAACAAATCCGTCTTCGGCGTGAACCTGGGCCACCTGTGGCATGAGCCCGGCCTGATCGCGGGTTGGATGGCAACCCTGCTGAAGGGCGTCGCGGAAGGGTGGGTGCGCCCCCATGTGGGCAAGGGCTTTCCGCTCGCGCAGGCCGGCGAGGCGCAAACCTATATGGAAGAGCGTAAGAACACCGGCAAGGTCGTCCTGATGAGCTGAGGGTGCCAGCGGGTCGCACCAGGAATTTGGGCTGCTGACACCCCCCTCGGAAACGGCCGGCGCTCATCGCGCCGTAGGAATTCTCCTGCATGCGAGGACCAAAACCGCCCGCCGGGGCACGTCCATTCGTCCTGGGGCACCGGGTGCACGGTAGGGTGGGGAACGCCGGTTGCCCCCCTCGCTTGAGCCCGCGCAAGGGGGCCTGCGCCTTAAAGCCGCTCGCCAAAGCCCTCGCCATTTAATGCTCGGCTCCCTTGACACCCTCCGGACTCGCTACGGCTTATGGGGGTATCGATCGGGAAAGAAACGTTGTTCTTTCCCTCCGGGGCATTTCCTCCCTCAAGCGCCGCCCGCCAGCAGGGCGGACGCGTCAACCTCGACGCCCGGTAACGCCTGCGGCGATACCATGCCTTCCCTGACGACGCTGGTTTCGTAGCGCCCGCCGACCAGCCTAAAGACGTGCAGGCCATTGCGCTTGAGGTCCACGACCCAATATTCCGGGAGCTTGGCGCCCTCATAGATCCGGGCTTTCTTAACCAGGTCGCGCCGGCGGGTGCTTTGGGCGACCTCCACCCCCACGAACACGTCGGCCGGTCGCACGTGATGCTCATCACTCAGGGCGCCAGGCCGGTAAAGCAACAGGTCCGGCTCGGGTTCGTCATGGTCAGGGATCGGCAACGGCGAATCCTGGCCGGTTCTGAACCGCCAAACTTCCTGACGAATGAAGTCGTGAAGCAATTCGTCCACGATCCGCTGGTGCCTGGGTCCGATCGGGGACATAGGAACGATGCGGCCCTCTAGCAGCTCCACCGAGCGCCGCTACTCTTCCAGGATCCCCTCCTCAACCAACCGGTGATACTCCTCAATGGTATAACGGCGCGTCGTGTCGAACGCGAATCGTCGGGATTGGAGATCGGTGACCATACCAGCATCCTTTGGCAAAAAGGTTATCACAGGGATCAAGCGGCTGCCGCCCTCTGTCGGCGGTGGGCCGGGCCGCATCGAATCGTCCTGGAAGTCCGGGCGTGCGGCAGGGTGAGGGAGCATGCGCTGCCCCTCCTTCGCTGTCGCAAGGTCGGCCTGCGGGTACGGGATGTGATGCAGGCGACGCCAACCCCGCCTATGAGGGCCGGCTTGCGCGCTTAGAGCTCGTCGGGGGCGATGCCAATAACCCCCTTTTTCCGGGTGCGATTAACCCCCAGACCTCAAATCGACGTGGTGCCTGCTGACTTACCCCCGGCTTCAAGCCGCTTTGTTTGGGAGGAAAAAGGGGCCGCCGACCTGGCAAGCTCATGCCCCTGGGGTCAGATGTCCGCCCGGAGTCGGCGGTGGGCCGGAAGGCGAGGTTACAAATTTCGGGCTCGCCTCGCGCAATGGCAAGCTTCGGGGTGGGGCAGGGGGCGGGCAATCCCCGAAAGGGCGATTACCTCGCTAGTGCCCTGGGTCGGGGTCATGGCGGCGGGCTATGCGCTGGGGGCGCTGCTCGGGCGGCCGGACCGCCGCCAATGGACGCTCGGGCTGGGGGTGGCGCTCACGCTGGCGTTCTTTGCGCTGCGCGCGCTCAACGGCTACGGCAACGGCGGCGCCGGCCTGCCCGCCCCCGTGCCGTCCACGGCGGGACCCTGGCGAGTCCAGCCCCGCCCGACGCTGACCGTCGCCGCCTTTTTCAACGCCCTGAAATACCCGCCCTCGCTGGATTACCTGCTGATGACGCTGGGCCCCGCCCTGATCCTGTTGACGTGGCTGGAGGGCGCGACGACAGGGCGCGGCTTCGGGCGGATCCTCCTTGCGTTCGGTCGCGTGCCCCTGTTTTACTACGTCCTGCACCTCTTTGTGATCCACGGCTTGGCCATCGTGGTGGGCTGGCTCTACCATCAACCCATCACTTGGCTTTGGCAGGGGCGCTTTATGACCCAAGATCCCCCGGCCGGTTACGGCCACGGCTTGGCCTTCATTTACCTGATGTGGTTACTTGCTTTAGGGCTGCTTTACTTCCCCTGCCGGTGGTATGCGGCGTTCAAGGGCGCGCATCCAAACTGGGGGTGGTTGAGTTACCTGTAGGTTTCGGCATTTTGGCCGGGCGAAGGGCCACGAGCGGTGGAACGGCGGGCGAAACCTCTGGCGTTGGACTGCACTTACAGCGGTTCCCGGTTGAATTGAAGCCACTCAGGATTGATAGTGCGGGTTACTTGCCGGTCCGCGACGGTTATTGTGGTTCATTTCAGAAGGCCTGACGCGTGGTTAGAGCAACGCCTCCATTTCTCTCATCGGCGGGGGAGGCCCGATTGAAGGGCGGCGTGCCCCTTGCGGCGCTTTTTGCGGGGGCCACAGCCGCTTACCGCCGCTCCCTGCTCTCGCAGCCGACCCGGCCCGCCGTTTTCACTGCTGGATGACGATTCGCACCGTCGGCGCCGGGCTGGACCACCTTGAATGCGGGGGAGGGGGTCGTTAGGTCCCCGGATCCGCTCTGGACGGCCCGGACCCGGGACAGGCATTGGCGCGGCCTTGCACCGCTTGGTGACTTCAAGCCGCTTGGTTTTGGGGAAAAGGTGCCGCTGGCCGCGAGGAAATGCGCAAAAATGCGTATTCCGTCTGGCGAAGTCTGTACGGTAAACAACGGTCGCGATGCCAGATTACCGAATTCTTTGCATCCACGGAATCGGACACACCGAGCAGACCCAGGATTGGAATCAACCGTGGATAGACGTTCTCAAGGATGCGTTTACTAATAGGTTGCACACCAAGGACCGATTGGAGTTCAGCGCCCTCCCCTACGACGCCATCTTTGAAAAGTATCCCAGCAACCTGCTTGAAGACGCCGAAGCCGTTGCGGAGCTGATTGGAAGCGCGGCGTACCACGCTGCCGCCGATCCCCTTCAGCCAAGGGCATTTGAACCTTTGGACAATCTTAAATACGTCGGCCGGTGGTACGCGGGAATGGTTGCGCAATGGGTTGTCAGCGACGCCCTCCGCAAAGACCTCCGTGCGGCTCTGAGCGCGGCCATCCAGGCATTCAATCCCGACATCATTCTGGCGCATAGCCTGGGCACCCTCTTGTCCTACGACCTCTTTACCCATGACGACGTGGGCCGAAAGCTTGCGGAAGGGCGCATCTATATCACCTTGGGCTCTCAGATTGCTAACCCCTTTGTTCGTGCCAGAATGTGGGGTGGCCGGGTCGCAATGGTTCCGGCCAAAAGGTGGTATCACCTCTTCAATAAACTGGACCCGGCGTTCACCGCGCAGATCACGGAGCCGGGCCAAATCACCTTCTTGCAGGTCGAGACGGACTCGCCCGCCGGGCACAACCCGACGACAACGAACGGCAACCCCGGTTACCTCGATCACCCCAACACGTTGACCAAGGTCTGGGAGCCGCTGTCGCGGGGCTTGGACGAAGCGTTCGTGTCACGAGGCTTGGCGATCGTCGAGCAAGCCGCTAAACCGCCGAAGCGCCGGGCGCTGCTGGTCGGCATCAACGACTACCCCGATCCTGCCCACAAACTCAACGGCTGCGTAAATGACGTGTATTCGGTAAGCGCCCTCCTTCAGCAAAACGGATTCTTGCCTGAGGACATCACCGTTCTCATCGACCGGCGTGCCACCAAGGACGCGATCATCGACCGCCTAACGTGGCTTTTGTCGCACGCCGACGATCAGGCAGAGCGGGTCTTCTACTATAGCGGGCACGGGCTGCAAATCCCGGGCCGTGGTCCGAACGGGCTGATCGACCACGTCGAGGACGGGATTGTACCCGTCGATTTTGACTGGCAAAAGCTCAACGCCATCACCGATCGAGACCTTTTCGATTTGTACACCCAGCTTCCGCCGACGGCCAGGTTTCTTGCCATCTTCGACACCTGCTTTTCCGGCGGCCTGATCCAGGGCCAGCGAGGTTCAGTCCGAAACGTGCCTGCCCCCGAGGAGATCCGCCATGGGTTGCAGCAAGGGAATCGGAAGGGGCGGCATTGGGAGCCGCGGCGGCTGAAGCCGCTGCTTCCGGACTTCGACGAGCAAGAGCAGCAAACCTACACGGGATTGAATGGCTACACCTATAAATTAGGAAGGGCGGTACCGCTGAGGAGGGTTGCGAAAGCCAGGTACAAAGAGCTCACCCAGCTGCGGCAACACGTAGGTCCCTACCTGCCTGTGGATATAGAGGCCTGCAAGGATGATCAACAATCTTATGAATATGCCGATGGGGGCGTAACGCACGGGGCATTTACTTTTGCGCTCGCGAGCGCGTTCGAAAAGCCGAGCGTGCTTAGCTTCCACGAGTTGGAACGCCGGATCGCCAAGCGCCTGAAACAGCTGGGGATTAATCAGCAACCGCAGATTGCCGGGCCAAAGCACATTTTAGATCATCCCATTGCCAACTGGGACCAGGGAGGGGGTCAGGATGGCGCCGGAGCCACCGGTCCCTCCGAGGAAACCGGCGGCCCGCTTGCTGGCTCAAGCGCGTCTGACGCCCGTTCTCAGGGCGGTTGAGCCGGTCCTTGCGCAGGAGGGGCAGCCCCGCAGGGGGGATAATGGTCAACTCGGCAGCGACCAAGCCAGCGGGGCAATCAGGAACCAGATGCCCGATTGGGGCAACACGCCCGGCTCGGGGAAAATCACGTTTTTCCCCGAACCGATACCCATCCCCTGCCCGGCTACAGCTCGATCGGGCGCCAAGGGAGGCCGTGGAACAAATAGCGAGTCCCCGAGCGGCTTTATGCCGCAAGGCCGACCTTGCGCCCATCGAGCCGAGCGGGCCTCGCCTTCCTGGATGCCGCAGCCTCTGCAAATGTCGATCCGATCGCGGCGCGCCTGGGTTGTCCCTACCTCCAGAGGTGATTGATGATGGTGACCACGAACAGCATGAAGGCCATACCGCTCAAGACGATGGCCATTTGGGCCAGCACCATGATCACAAACCAGTTTTTGAGTAGGCCCCATTGCTCGGCCAAGCGTTTGTCGACGTAATCGCTAAGGCCGGCGGCTTGGTCCTCGGTAAAACCGGCGGCTCTGAGTTTTTCGCGGGCGTCGAGTTTCTCGCGGGTTGCGGTGGTGGTCATGGCGGCTGCTCCCCTTTAAGATGGCAGAAAGGGACCAGACCGCCAACTACGGTGCGGCGCGTCCCTTTGACTTCAGCTGCTTTGTTTGGAGTAAATGGGTCCGCCGGCCTGGCGAGTTCGAACCTTTGGGGTTGGATGTTCCGCCCCCTTTGTTGGCGGTGGGCCGGGGCGCGTCGACCTGTCCTGGAGGACCAGGCACACGGCAGGGTAGGGGAGCGCCGGTTGCCTTTTCCCTTACCGGCGCAAGGCCGGCATCCGGATACGGGGCGTGACGGAGGCAATGCCAACCGCCTATGAGGGCCGGCTTGCCCGCTTGGAGCTCGTCAGAGGCGGCTCGTCAATCACCCCTTTTTCGGGTATTGGTCACCCCCAACCCACAAAGGCCCGTGGACCCGTTAGCGGATCGGTTGGACGGGAGGCAGCGGCTCAGGCGAACATGAGCTTTATCCGGGCGCCCATCTGCGGCCCCGATCCATAGCCTTTATTGGCCAGAAGCGCCCGCCCCGCGCGCATGCTCAATGATGAGGTCCGCCGCACGACTGACGCCCCCCGCTTCGCGCAACTGCGTCCCCCAATATTGGGCGCGCTCCTGGAACGTGCGCTCGTTAGCAAGCGCCCGAGCTTTGCCACGACCTCCCCGGCGGTGAAGGACCACACTGGGGAAACGCCGCGGCGCGACAACTCCGCCATGATGGGTCCGGTGGGCGCGTTCATCGAAAGCGGGTGGAAGCTGCGGTAAGGGGATCTGGCGCAAAGGTGGTTGGGGGCTTGCCCCCTAAGCGTTAACTTGTTTCTCAATTCCAGCCTGCAGAGGTGCTTTTCCCTCGAAAATCACATCCAAACGTTTGTTGTGGAACCGTATTTAGTGTAGATTTCCGTATAAACAGTGTTTTCTGACCGAGCAAGTTAACGCTTATGGGGGCTTGCCCCCACAAGACGACTTTGGGGCCCATCCCCAGGGAAAAGGTTCCACCGGCAGGGCGAGTTCGGCATCCGCGGGTCAAGTGTTCCGCTTCCCGAGTCGGCGGTCGGCCGATCCACGCCGGTTGTGAAAAGCCGGCCAGACGCAACCGGCGTTGTGTAAAGCCAACGGCCGCATTCCGCAACACAAACGCACGCCGCGGTACAACGCAGGGCGCACCATGTCGTGGTGCAGGCTGCGGTACATCGCCTGGACAGGGCAGGGGAGCAAACGAGCGGGCTCCTGGTCCCTTATATCGGAAGCCCGCCCTCTGTCTGTGTCTGGCTAATACCGGCACCCGCCGGGTCGGCTGCTTTTGACCAATTCTCACGCTACAGGGCCAACGGGGATACGCTACTCGGCAGTGAAGACATATTTCTGGCGGGAAAGCCGCTTCGAGTCGCTATGGCGTGCCTCAGCGCTCGAGCCAGTGACAAACCGATCGGTTTGCGCTCAAGCACGCAGGTCGTCGGTCGATCAGCCGCTTGGGGGAAAGTCCTAAAGGCTTTTCATGGGGTGCAGGTTGATCGCTGGTACGGGGTCAGCCTGTACCCGCCCCTGTGGGGGAAGGGAGCTCCGCTTCGGCCTATTGCCGTCGAGGTCGGAACGGGCACCTTCGCTTCGCGGATCCTCCCATTGCCTCGCTTGACGGCGGCCTCCGCTGCGCTACCGGTGACTGCATTTTTGCGTTTTCCCTCTGTTCGCTTGTCCCTCGCTCCATCGGTCAACCGACAAAAAACCGGGGCGACTCAAGCACCCCCGAACAAGGCAGCAACATCGATTTCGACGCCAGCTAAAGCCTGCGGCGATACCTCGCCTTCCCTGACGATTGTCGTTTCGTAGTAGTCGCCGCCGAGCAGGAAGACGCGCAGGCACCGGTGGCGAACGTCGACCACCCAGTATTCCGGGACGCCGGCCCGCCGGTAGAGGTCCGCTTTGTAGCCCAGGTCGCGGGTGAGGGTGCTGTCGGCAATTTCGATGACCAGCAGCACGTCCGACGCGGTGAGGTGCTGTCGGCGGCCGATCCCAGGCCGGTAAAGCACCAGGTCTGGTTCAGGCACGTCGTGGGGCCGTATGGGCAAAGAGCGGCCGGGACCGACCCTGAAACGTCTCCCGCGTTGGTCGGAGAAGGCTGCGGTGAGTTCCTCCAAAATCCAGTGGTGTTCGGGGCCGATGGGCGCCGTGGGGATGATTTGACCGTCCAGCAGCTCGACGCGGGCGTCCTCCTCGAGGATGCCGGCCTCGACTAGCCGGTAATACTCCTCGACCGTAAACCGGCGCACGGCGTCGAAGTGCACCGGGGGGGGGTGGGTGATCGTGGACATGGTCAGGTTGCCGCCTCTGCGGGTAATGCTGGATCGTACCTGGTCTTACGCTAGGCCGCATCCCTTAAACTTGAGGGTGCTTGGCATTGACGGACAGCAACGATCCGCCGTTGACTGGACCGGATGCGGTCACTGATGGCGGGTCTTGTTGTAGGCCCGGCCCTTAGCGTGGGAGGCGGGGTTCGCCGACGCCACCTACACGGCGCGACGGGGCAGGCCGTGATGGCGCGGGGGGTTGGGAGAAACGTTGAACCCAGGCGCAAGGCAACCCCCAAAGGGTGCGGGGATCGACCCGTCCCACGCCACGGGGGTCTTTCCCGCGCTGCGACCGTCCATCCGCCGACCCGGAGGACCTTGGCGTGGGGTCGACGCATTTTGGCTTGCGGGGTATTGACCGACGGCACTGCGAAAATCTCCGGTAAAGCGATCCGTGCACGAGCAGTTGCCGCCACACCAGCGGGCTCATCACGCCGCAGAGCACGACGCGAAGTTGGTAGATCGCAAGGGACAATCAGGAAGGTTCAGGCAGGCGGGCACGTTACCGAAGCCCACCGGTTTGGCTTCGCATCTGCCCCCGAAATGTCCCGCTCTCCAGCGTCGGAGGGACCTGTCTCTTGTCATCATCCGGCAACTCGATATGATCTACTATGCCATCCAGTCGAACTCAACAGCGGAGACTATAACCTTGGGTGTAAAAAAAAATAGATACCAAAGCTGAAACCGAAGCTTGCATCGACCGAGCTGATCATAATCACTTCAGACAATGGAGGTCCGTTCGAAGCGACGTTTCTAACCAAACCTTTGCTTCGAAGGCCTTCAAGAAGGATGCCGGCCACACTTTTCGCCACGTCGAAGGTACGGCAGAGCCGGGCAAGTCGACGTACGCCGACAGGGATACAGCGATCAATGTGACGATGGAGCTTTTGAACTGCGCCCAGGGTCAGAAGATCCTTGGACGGCTTGATAAAGCGGACCCCGCCGGCAGCTTCGTTGAGCACGACATTGCGAACAGGAAGATCGAGGCCGAGGTCACCGGGCATTGGTACGGGTTTGATGGGTCTCCCGGGGCAACCAAGAAGAAAATTACGAAGGCGACTTGTCAGATTATGAAGCTCGGTGCAGATGTGCTATGGATTCAAACCACCTATCCAACCGGCTTCGTCGCTTGAGGAACGGCTCCAGGTCTGCCGTCCGCACCGGCTTGGGCATCTCAATCAGCAAGTGCATTTTCGTCCCCGCTGATTTCCTTCATCCCATGCCGGTTTGGTAGCGGCCTGACCGTAAGCGACCTCGGAAATTGGGGAAAAGGTTCCGCCGCCGGCGCGGGTTCTAACCCCTGAGGGCTGGATGTTGCGCCTCCCTTTGTCGGCGGCTGGCCGGGGCACGTCAACCCATCCTGCGGATAGGCACATGCCAGGGTAGGGGAGCGTCGATTGCCCTTTCGCTTGAGCTTGCGCAAGGTCGCTGCGCCATAAACGGCAGCCTTCCCGGCTTCGCCGGGCCCCTGCCATTTAATGCTCGCTCCCTTGACGCGGCGCTCTCGCTCGAGTGCGGGGGTAACGAGCTTTTTGCGGTTTTCCCTCTGTTCGCTCCTACGTCGCCTCCATCGGTCAACCTGCAGAAAATCAGGGTGTATCCCGCTTCCTCAATGGCTTGGGGGTCTAATCGGCGTTCGGGATGGCGGAACGGATCGATCAGCTTCTCAAAGCGAACGCGCACGTAATTGGTTTCTTTGCCGCCTTCCGCAAAATGTTCGCTGGGCTCTGGTGGTAATGTGATGACCCCCATGCCGATGCTTCCCCGACCCTTTTTACCCTTCGGTAACCCCCCTTTCCCATTGTAACATAAAAAAGCGATCACCCGCTTTCTGAGTTGAAATAGGGGCGACGCTCCAGTCCCGCTCAACTGGGAAGCCGGCGTCAAATCGGGCGGCTAGTTCAGGTAATCCCGGTCGGCTAGTTCAGGTAATCCTTCCCAAAAAATATTTACTCGGGTTTTTAACCATGATGAACCAGACAGGTGACGCGGGCCAGCATCAGGCAGGCAAACCGACAGAGTGCAGACCAGCCGAAGCGGTGGGCGGCAGACCGTTATGCCGGGCTAAAAGTCCTGACAACTGTTAATTAACACCGTTTTCCCTAGGGCGACGCCCAAGGGAAAACTATCAATTAACCTTTGTAAATCCAAAAACTAGCCAGGTCGCAAAACATTCCACCTAATCTATGGATTTTATCCAACCTCGAGTCGCACCCCCCATCGGACTCGTAAAATGACCAGAGCTAATTGAGCGTGTCGATACAGCAAAAAAGATAAGCGTTCATGAGTATTGAACCGGCACTTCTGGTTCGGCTTTGGCCATTTTCAGGGGAGGTAAGCGAGCAGTTCCGCCACGTGCTCGAATAAAAGCCGGGGAGGTTTTTGCGCGTCGATCGCCGCTTCGGAGAGCCAAAAACCTAACTGACGCCACAGGGCGCGACGCACTTGGGCCAACGCATCGGCAAAGGTCGGCTGCGCCTTAGCATACCAGGCGCTGCGCCGCACGCTTGGCTGCCAAGCCGGCTGACGTTGAACCATCAGGGCCACCAACGAAAAGAGGCCCAAGCGCAGCGGGGTCGCCCGGGCCACAGCCAGATCATTCCACTGGCGCTGGCCGTCGAGCCCCAGGTAGAGGCGCGCCTCCTGGAAGGTGGTCTCCAGCGACCAGCGCTGCAGGTAGTAGCGCACGATCTGGCGGGCCTCCAGCTTTAGGTCGCTCGACAGCAGGCCGATGGGCTCGCAGCGGCCCTTGGGGTCGCGCACCAGCACCCACCGGAGGGCCACGGCCGGCCGGCCCGACTTGTACCACACCGCGGTGCCGCTGGCCAGTTGCAACCGGCGGATTTGCCCGCCGTACCAGCCCAGTTGACACGTCTGCCAGCGGGTGCGCCGGTCCTGGAGCCGTTCGGTCGGTTTCTTGACCGGTTTGCCTTTGAACCGCGGCCGGCCGGCCTGGCCGCCCCGCCGCTGGGGGTCGGCCGGTAGAGGGCCGCATCCAGCCGCAAACGGGTGATCAGGGTGATGGGCCGGGTCTGGCGCGCGCACCAGGCTAACAACTCCAAAGCGGCGTAGTACTAAAAAGGGACGGGTTTTTTACCGCGTTCGGCCTGTCGCCCGTTGCCCTCAGACAACTTTCCGGGATTGCCACGCTTTAACCGGAACCTTTCTCAGCCTTTCCGGGCTCAATGTGCTTCCCGTTTCCGGTTTTAGCGTGCGACCTTACAGGCCTTCCGCAATCTCAAAACGGTGCAGCTGGAAGTGCGCCCCGTTTACCGCAAGACCGATGAGCGCATCCAAAGTCACGTCTTGCTGTGCACGCTGGCCTATTACCTGCAGCGGCACCTTAAGCAGCGGCTGGCGCCGTCGTTTGTGGCCGACGGCACGCACCAGGCGCGGCAGTGGACCCTGCGCAACGTGATCGAACGGCTGGCGGCTATCCGGCGCGAGACGGTGAGCTTGGCCGGGGTGGCATTCCAAAAAGTCACCGCCCCGGAAGCCGGCCAGCAAAGCATCCTGGAGTACCTGCAGGTGCGCTTGTAGCCATTTTCTTGAAATCTGAGATCTGTTTAAGCTCTTGTTAAGCAGCCACTTGCACGGCGAACAAAAAAGAAAACGGGTCAAAAGGGAATGAAGCGCTCCCGTTGGAATTGCGCGCACAACCGAAGCAGCATTTCTTCGGTGTCCACCCATTCGTGAAAACCAAACCGGCGTGCCTTGGTGGTGTCGGACATCACGTCGTACTCCAGGTTGAAAATGGCTTCACCAAAGGGCCAGGCCACCGCTTGCTGGTAG
>JAFBAP010000102.1 GCA_019247695.1 Verrucomicrobiota bacterium
TCCGTGGCTGGTTAAATCGACCTTAGGCCCAACGGGCCGTGGGACCTTAGCCCAGGGTAAACCCCTTGTTGTTGCCCACATCTGGGAGCTCGTTTTCACAAGTGGTTGTCCCCCAACTACCTGCATAACGCGTGTTCAGAAGAACATCCCATTGTAACGTGCTGGGACGCAAGGGGTTGCAAAGATGTGGGTAAAGACAAGGGGTAAACCCTGGGCTAAGGTCCTTTGGCCCTTCAGGCCATCAAACCATCTTCCGGCCTGTTGGACCTACGACTGGTTATACGGTCTAATAGGTGTAACTCCGGCAGGGCACCTGGGAAGGAGGACGAAAATTTACCTCCATGGCCGCCAAATGGTGAAAGGCATACGGCGTGTGCCCACCCTGCCCGTCCTGAACGAGCGCCGCGCCGTGGGGTGCATTCGCGCAAGGGGGGTAGCCCTCGCCGGCTACGCAGGCGGGACCGGGTTCGCCTTTGAGGGAAGGATCACCTCAAAACGGCTGCCTTGCCCGAGTTGTGACTGGACGTGCACTTCCCCTCCGAGCATGCCGGCCAGGCGACGGCTGATGGTTAAACCGAGGCCGGTGCCCTGAACCCCTGGAGGCGGTGTGCCGCGTCCGAATTCGGCAAAGACGGCTTCGAGGTTTTCAGGGGCGATACCGATACCGTTGTCCTCGACAATGATTGACCACCAGCGGGAGTCTCGCGGTGCGAACACCAGCCGGACCCAGCGCTTCGCCTTTTTGGGGTCGTGGTATTTGATGGCATTGGAAACCAGGTTGCCGACCACCTGCCGGAGCCGGCGACGATCACTCTCGACCTTCTTCAGGCTGGCGTCGATCCGGAGTTGGAGGTCGACGCCCGTCTCCCGCGCGTAGAGCCGCCAGGCCGCAATCGCATCTTCTGCAAAGTTTCGGACCTCGAACGTTTCCCATTCGGGGTGCGCGCCGCCTGCCAGGAGCAATCCATATTCCCGTAATTCCTCCAGCAGGGCAGCCATGTCCGCCACGTTGCGTTCACAGAGGGTAAGCATCCGGCGTCGTTCGGTTTCACCCATCCCCTGAAGCCCGGCGGAAATCGCAAAGCCCAGGGCCTGCAGGAGCCCGCCGAGTTCATGGGTGGCGGCCCGCAAAAGCTGCAAGCGTGACGCGTCGATTTCCGCCAGCCGCTGGTTGGCGGTCGCCAGGCATGCGGCCGCTTCTTCGAAAAAGCGTTCGGTCGAAGCCACGGCGGCATCCTCGAAAAAACGGAATAACAGGTCCCGCGCCGGTTTGAGCTCCGTTTCGTTCAGCTCATGCTGCTGCGCGAAGGCGTCCAAGGTCTCAAAGAGAATGATCCGCTGCAGGACACCAAACTCACGAAGCACTTCCCCCGGCCGATAACCTTGCCGTCCACGTTGGCCGCCGTGCTCCCTGGCCGCCTCCATGACCGCCGTCCTGGGCCCGATGCCATCCTGTTCGCGCAAGTAGCGCCCCAGATCGTCGAATACTTTGGGCAGGTGATCGGCTAACTCCTCATCGCTCAGGTGACGGCTCGACGGGAGATCAGAGCTTTGCCGCACGGCATCCAGCCAGAGGCGGGTAAGGCGTTCGCGTTCGTTATTCAGGTGGGCGGTTAGCCTGGGTAGTAGTTCTTCGAGAACCATTAACGGATGAAAAGGTGTTCGCCCGATGCGTTCATGCCTGATGAAAAGGAGCAGGGCCGGTAAACGCAAGCCTTTGTACGTGTTTTCCGCGTCCCGCCAGCATTAAGGCAGACCTCTCATATTCACCGTGGCCGGAATAAGTTGGAACGAACCACGGACGGACGGCATAACAAAGCCGGGTTCGGTCTCCCGTGCCGGCGGGACGCAATACCATGTTTCACCGGGAGAGGCCTGCGGCGAGGGCGGTTGGCCTGGGCTCCCGGTCACCCCTGGCGGGGAGGCGCGAGCGGGTCAATCAGCCCCTTCTTTTGCCCGCCGGGTTACGATTTCCCGCGCCTCTGCGTCGAACTGCCGCTTATCTTCATGGCGGCGGTGATGCAGGTAAAACTCGCCGATCAGGATTTTGCAAAGCGCCGCAGCCGGCACCACCAGGAAAGCGCCGACGGCGCCGAACAACGTTCCCATTGCAAGGGTGAAGAACATGATGATGACGGGATGAAGGTCCATTTGTCTGCCCATCACAAACGGAATCAGCACGTTGGTTTCCACCTGCTGGACGAAGAGAATGGCCAGCAAGGCCAGGAAAAAATGGCTGACTCCCAGGCTGGCCGCCACCAGTAGGGCAGGGACGGCGACAACCACAGGACCGACGATCGGCACGAATTCACCGATGAAGGCGAACACCCCGAAAACGTAGGCCGGTTGCACCCCGACCCAGGCCAGCAGAAGCCCGGTCGTGATGGCGGTGATGACCCCGTTTATCAAGACGCCCCTGGCCCAGGCGTTCATCTGCTCCATCATCCTTAGAAGCGCCCGCCGCGCCTGGGTGCGGTACCGGGGGGAGACAACCTCCAGGAAGCTGGCCACCAGCGGTTGCGGGTTGACGAGCAGGAACACCAGCACGAGCGCGGCCAGCGCCACCAGAATCGAGCCGCCCACAACGCTGAGGGTGGATCGCAGCAGGAAGGTAGCCAGACCGCTGACCTGGGTACCCGCCGCTTGGACCAGATCGCCGGGTTGATCGGGAAAAATCTGTTGGATAAACGGGTAACGTTTCAAGAATTGATCGGCTTGCCCGTAAACGTGCCGCCAAAGCTCGGGGGCTTGTTGGATCAATTGCTGGACCTGATCCAAGAACGGCGGCAGGAGAAAGGAGAAGCCTGCGGCCAGCAAAGCCAGGGTGATCAGGCCGAGCAACGCGACCGCCAGGCCCCGCTTAACGCCGTGCCGCTGGAGCATGACAACGAATGGGTTGAACACCATCGCCAGGATGAGCGTCACGGCAAAAAGGATGAGGACAAACTGCAACCGCGTTGCCAGCATGAAGCCGATCAGCAACAGGGTGATCAGCCCGATCACCCGCCGCAGATCGCCGTAACTGAGCGGCCGGATGGAATCCGAATGGTTGTCTTGGTCCGACATGGTGCCAACAATGCAGGCTTAACCGTCACCAGCCAACTCCGGATGCATTTTCGGGGCTGAACGCAGGGGAACCCCTTTAGCAAATCCAACCCAGCAGGCGGGTGTTTGTTTGGATGGGCGTACGGACGTGACGCCTTAGGAGGGATTGGAGGGCCGGGGGGAACCAGCCGGGGAGGCCTTTCCACCGCGGGTGACCCAAATATAAAACAATATTATTTTAAGTTGCATTTTTTCGAGGCATTCGCTAAGCGTGCAAGGACTGGCGGCGCCATCGAGACCGTTCCGGTGCGCGACCCGGAGGGGTGGAGTTCCCGGCGCCGGTGGGAAGATACGCCTGCAAACTCGCGCGAATCGGTTCGCACCAAAAAATGATTACCTATGAAACCGGCACCCCCCATTTTGGCGGCCGAACCGTGGTCCGGCTATCCGCGAATGGTGAAGTGCTCGTCGAGCAGAACTGCGGCGGCCGACACAGCGGTTTTAACGAAAAGGCGGATCCGGCCGTGTACCGGGAAATCCTGGTACTCCTGAGAAAGGCGCGCCGGAGCGTTGCTGACCTGCCCGAACCTGTCCCGGTTCCCGGTGAAACCAGGGTCCGGCTGCGGGCCGCCACCCCGTCGGAGACGATCGACCTGGAATTTTGGAGTAACCAACGCTGGCGCGATCCTGCCGTGGACCGGTTGATCAGCCGTTTGGAACGGCTGGCGGTTGAATCCTCAGGGGGCATCATCCGTTTTTGAGGTTTCGCAACGCGGTATGCCAGATCCACACCTCCGCATCAGCCGGCGAGTCGCGGACGCGCCGTACGGCTGGGCGGCTTCTTATCGCGCGTTGCTTTCGCCGGGGCAGGTCGCCCTTGCTTTACGCTTGCAACTCCGGCCCTGGCCAGGAGTTACGAGCGCCGGCCTCGATCAGGTCCGACACGAGACCGAGAGGGCGGTTGCGCACTATTTCGACCAACGCTTTATCGTGGAGCAGGAAAGCGGCCGCCAACGACCGGTTCGAGTCCAGGTGGAATTTGTGGCTTCGGACCCGGACCTGAGCGTGGCTGTGCATGCCGGGTTCGGACGCGACAACTTGCAGCATTGGTTCGTGGACTCCGGGGTAATCGTCAGAGCGCACGAGGTGGGGCACGCTTTTGGCCTTAAAGACGAGTACGTGGATCCGTTGGCGGCCAACCGCGCGACCACAGGTACAGCGGGCGTCTTCCAGGACCACTCGTTGATGGGCGATTTTCAGCAGGAGGGCATCGCCTTGGCCGAGCTCAAACCCAGGCACGCCCTTGAGATCGTGCGTGGGTTGAGCGTCCACTTTGGAGGCGACTTCAACATCATGCCGGCCGGAGCTGCCGGCAGAGTGGCTCGCCTGCAAACCGGCTCTGAAGCAGCGACCAAGCCCGGCCCTGCGGTCGCCGGTATGCAATCTTTACGCGAGCTGGCCCGGGGCTTTGACGCGCCTCGCCCGGGTCAGGGTTGCTCGGGCCGGTTACGCCCGTGATCGGGTGATCACCGGGCCGGTCCGGGACCGGCCGAAAGCAGGGGAGCTTTTATGGGTTCCATAAAAAATAGAAGTTTGTTAAATGGTGACATAAAGGCTGGCTGGAAAGGCCTGCGCGAAACTAGGTACTAGACAAGCATATTGATCCCTTGGTCCCCCAATTTTCCGTTATGAAAACCGCGTTTTTGTTTGCGAGCTTGGCGCTGAGCGCCTTTGCCCTTGGCGGGCTTAGCCCGGCGCAGGATAATAATCAGCCGCCGCCCCAATCGGCTTCGCTGGAAGACGAGGTTGCGCAGTTGCAACGCCAGCAGCAAGTCATGCAGTGGCAACTGGATGATCTGCGCAAGCAGGTAGCGGCGTTACAGCAGGCCATCGACCGGCTTGGGCGGGGCGGTTCGGCCCAGACCGCGGAAAGCGCACCCGCACCCGAATCCCGAGGTCAAAACGGGCCTGGTCCCACGCCGGCAACGGCTTCGTCTGACGAAGGGCAAGGCGGCGGTAACGTGAATTCGTACGCCCTGTTCTACACCCGGCTCCAATCGCAAGGTAAATGGTTGCAAGATCCTAGTTACGGGTATGTCTGGCAGCCGTCGAGGGCCGCCGAGGATCAGAACTGGCGTCCGTACACCGACGGGCACTGGGTATACACCGACCGCGGCTGGACCTGGGTTTCAAACGAAGATTTCGGGTGGGCATGCTACCATTACGGCCGTTGGGCACGCCGCTCTGACACCGGTTGGGTCTGGGTGCCCGGAAACGAATGGGGGCCGGCCTGGGTTTCCTGGCGCGAGGGTGAGGGGCAAGGTCAAGACAGGGGGTATATCGGTTGGGCTCCGCTGCCGCCGGAGGCTGAGGTAAACCAGAACGTACGGATTGAGGGTTGGGCGGATAATTACTATGACATCGGCCCCGCAGCGTATGTTTTCGTGCGCGCCGCCGATCTGGCGCAGCCGAGTTACCGCCGGGTGGTCGTGCCGCCGACCGAAAACGAAACGATCATCGTCAACACGCGCAATGTAACCAACATCCGCTATAGCAACCGGGGCTTTGATGTAGGCGGCCCGGATTACACGCGTCTTGAGCAGGAAGCAAACGTACGCATCCCTCGTTACAACCTGGCTTACACCACGCCGGAACGGGGAGAGGACTTCAGGACGGTCGTTCGAGGAAACCAGCTGGAAGTCTACGCGCCGCCTCAGAGGTTGCAGGCAGAGTCCGCGGCGCGACCCGAGGTCGCACGGACGTTGACGCGGGCGACCATCGACCGGGGCTGGCGTGAATTGGATCAGACCCGAGCGGCGGAGTTACGGCAGACTTTTGAGCGCCAGGCACCGGTGCCGCCCGGGTTGCCGCCGAGCAGGGTGGAGCGGGCCCGGACGGCCGCCGGTGAAGTGGTGCAACCCGCGCAACCGGCAGGGGCTGCTCCTCAACCAGGGACCACTCCGGGCCAAGCCGTGGGCGCCGCAGCCCGTGAGGGCGCTACGCCGGCCCGGGCCATCGGTGCGCCGGCCCGGGAAGGAGCCACGCCCGCGCAGGCCGTAGGTGCGCCGGCCCGGGAAGGAGCCACGCCCGCGCAGGCGGTGGGCGCTCCGGCTCGGGAGGGCGCCACGCCCGCGCAGGCGGTGGGCGCTCCGGGTCGAGCCGGGACCCGCACTCCTCAGGCGGAAGCCACCCCCGCGCAGGCGGAAGCCACGCCCGCCGCACGAACGGCAGCAACGCCTCAGGGCCGCGCGGAACCGCAACGGGCAGCTTCTCCCGCGGTGGCCAGGGGCAACGCGACTCCTGAGCCGCGGCCGGCTAACCCGGACAACCGGCAGGAACGGGACCTGGAGCGACGAACAGAGAATGAAAACGGCCGCACGGGCGAGCCTGCACGAACGTCACGCGAAGCGGAACGGCCGGCCGTATCCGAACGTGCTACCGGAAACCAGCCTGCGCGTGAGCCGTCATCCAATACGAATGAAGAAAGATCACGGTCAACCCCCGCGGTCCGTGAGCAATCGGTGAACGCGCAGGAGAGGCGGGAAGCACCGAAACGCGAGGAGGAGGCCGCCGGCACGGAACGGTCACGAGAGACGTCGAGACGGGAAACCCCGGCCACCGGCACGGGCGAAGCTGAGAAGCCGAAACATGAAGCCGGCGAGCGCGGCGCGACGACCTCAGCACCCAAGCACGTCGACAAGGAGAATGGTGCATCCGAGCGCGAATCGCAGCACCATGAAGCGGCGCCTGCCAAGCATCATGCCGATGACGAAGGCAAGCATCACGAAGGTCCGGCAAAGTCCGAATAGGGCTAACTGACCGAACGTAAAGCACATGCCGGTGGCTGGTGCCGGGCCTATAGGCCTGCTCAACCGCCGGCAAACTTGTCTTTCTGGGCGGGTAGCAGCGCGGCCGTCCGAAGAAAGCCGGAATAACCCACCCGGCAGGGCTCCCAGAGTATCTGTTGAGAAGAGAAGGTAGCAATTGACAAACCCGGGATGAGATAGGTCGGTAGAGCCTACACGCAAAACGTGCCAACGGTTTCGTCAAAAGCATCGGACATGGGTATGGCAAGCAGAGTCGGGCCAGGTTTGCGACCGGCGATCAGAGCCGAGTGGCCGCCTTCGGCCTCCCGGTCAGGGGGGGTGGTTCCGTTCAGCGTTTTAGTCGGCGGCCGCTACCAGGTGCGGGAGAGTCTCGGCCCGGACCGTATGCTCGCTGATGATCTGCGGCTGGGTGTTCCGGTCGTCCTGCGAAAGGCCGGCCTTGCCTCTCGTCTCGCGGTTCCCTGGTGGCGTCGCCGGGCGCGGACATTCACTTGTCTGCGGCACCCGAACTACCTGAACGTCCTCGACCTGGTACGGGACGGGGGTGAAGAACTTGTCGTGACGGAACGCCCTTCCGGCCCGTCCCTGGCGGAATTGTTGCGTGCTGGGGTTCGCTTTACCCTGGAGGATGTGGTGCGGCTTTTGCCGCTGACGATTTTGGATGTCACGGCTGCGCTCACCGCTTCAAGGAAAGGGCCGACGGCCTCCGAAATGTTTGTCGAGGGACGCGACCGGCGGTGCGGCTTGGTAGAACTTGCGACGCAGCCGGTTTCAGATTGGCCGACTTTCCTGATTAAAGTCGATCTCTGGAACTTGATCCAGCCCGGGGCCGACTGCCGGGACAGACTGTCGTTCTGGCCACGCCGTCATTCTCCGGCCGTTGCCCTGGCGATTCGGTACACTGCGCGGCTGATCTATGAATTGTTGGGGGGTGCTCAGCGATCGCAGCGTCACGGGCGGCTGGTTCGATCCGGCTTCAAACCGATTCCCGGGCTGAAACCGGAGGCGAACGCGCTGCTTAAGCGGGTGATGAGCGGGCGCATGCGTTTTAACTCAAGCGAGGAGTTTCTCTGGGAGCTCGAAAAGGCCAACGGATTAACCTGGGAATTGGAGGTAGTGAGGATGGCCGGTTCGCCGTCGGGCATCGCCAGCGCGGCCGGGCGTGCGGCGCGTGCGGATGAAGGAGTGCCGTTGCTGCCGGCGGTCCTGCCATCCGACGCGGTCGCCCTTCCGGCCACGGCACGTGCTCAACTTCGCCCGGCTGCCGTTGGCGGGCCGACGTGGTCCAGCAGCGGGGTAACGGCCCTCGTTGCCGGTGCCTTTGCGGCGGCGATGGTCCTCGGCGCGGTCGTTTACGAACAACTGCATGGATCGCACCCTGCCCCCTTTGACACCACCTCACCTGGAACCGTTTCTCTCCAGGCTGAGCCGGACGGGGTGCAGGTCACCGTGGACGGCGCCGGGGTGATGGCGGCGCCGGCGTGGAAAGGCCAGTTGACTAAGGGTACCCATCGTATTCTGGTTTCGAAACCCGGCTTTGCTTCCCAGGAACTCAACGTGGAGGTCGAATCCGGGAAGCTTAAAGATCTTGGTACCGTCACGCTTGAACCCCTTTACGGAGGCTTGTCTTTAGCGGCTGATATGCCGCACACAGCTTACGAAGTGATCGGACCAAATTCGGAACGCTTCACGGGTTTGGCTCCGGTTACCCTGTCGCAGCTCGGACCGGGGCGCTACACGGTGCGCCTGCACTCGATAGGCTGGTCCGAATACCTTCAGACGGTGGACGTAACGGCCGGCCAGACGGCCAGTGTAAACCACACGTTCGCGGGCCAGCAGGATGACCAGGCTTTTGCCATGATGCCCGTTCCGTTCCCGGTTGCAAAGCCGCTGCCAAGCGTCGGACCGGAAGCCGAAGGGAATGACACCGGGGACGAAAGCGCGCCGCCGACGGCTGATCGGACCCGAACCCGCGCTCATTCCAGGACCCGGTTATCGAAAAACGAGGCTTTCCGGCAGTTTGAAGCGGCGTGGGACGCCAAAGAAAGAGCGGTTCAGTCCCAGATTGCGATGACGGATCGACGCCTGGGCGCAGCGTCGGGCGCTTCTCGTGAACAGCTCAAGGCGCAGCGAAGCTATCTGGAGCGCCGTCGGGATTACGTCCGGCAAATGCGTCGCTACCGGCGTTCCCAGTTGCGCCATCGCTACGGCGTGCCGGACCCGTTCATGGACCGAATCCGCAACGCGCTTGGGTTCTAGACAATGCCGCGAATGCCACAAGCGGAAAAATGCCACAAATGGAAGAGAGTGGCGGGTAACGGGTAACGACTGGCGGGTGTCGCGTCGAGTAAATGCCGCTGAGGGGTGACTTCGACGGCTCGTGCGCATGGCGTTGATTCCATACCGCCGGTGAAGCAGTTCTTCCCGGGCTGACGCGCGGCGCTCTTTACCGGGTACAGCTTCGGCTTGCGGTCTTCCATCCGCCACCCGGCATTCGTTACCCGCTACCCGTTACCTGTTACCCGGCACCCGTTTTGTGGCATTTTACCGGGGCGGGCGACTCACATACACTTGACCGGCCAGAACGGCATGGATTGCTGCGAAGAGGTGTTGAGCGGCCTTCTGCTTCATTACAAAGCCGTCGGCGCCGGCCCGAAGCACCGGAAAGGCGAAGACATCCTCCTCATGCATCGACAACACCAGGATACGCGTCTCCGGCACGCATTCGCGCAGTTGCCGGATAAGCTGCAAACTGTCCTCATTGCCAAGGGTGAGATCGACGATGGCGAGGTCCGGTTTCAAGCGGACGGCGGTTTCCGTCCCTTCATCAACGCTGGATGCATGCCCACAGACAACCAGGTCCTCACGCTGGTTGATCAACTGAGTCAGAGTCCTGCGTACCAGGAGGTTATCATCCACGATCAGGACCTTGGACCGGGCAACCGCCTCAGAAGCAGCCATTCCTACCATTACCGCACCTTTGCGGCTTGAGCAAAGAGAGAACCCTGCGAATGCCGGCGACCGGGAATCCCGGTGGTCAGGAGGCTGCGTCCGGTTCATCAGATTGCCGCTTCATCCTGTCGCTCAGGTAAACCCGGCCGGCGAGGACCTCGTCAACTGCGGTAAAGATCTGATAGACGGCGTCCTGTTTCATCACGTAGCCACGGGCTCCGGCGCGAAGCGCTTGAGGTGCATAAATTTCTTCGTCGTGCATCGAGAGCACGAGCACCGGGATATTCGGTTCGTCCTGACGCAGGTCGCGGATGAGTTCGAGTCCGTCGGCCTTTCCGAGCGTCAGGTCGACGATCATCAGATCCGGCTTCAAAAGGGAGGTCATTCTGCGTGCCTCTTCGACGCTTGACGCCTCGCCGCAGACGGCAAGATGTTTTTGTTGATTGATCAGGAGAGCCAGGCCCTTACGGATCACCGCATGATCATCGACGAGCATAATCCTCGCTTTCGGCAAGACGGGAGGATTCATGTATCAAATTCGTAAACGTGAATTCTGCTGTGACGAGGCGCCGCACTCCGGATAGGCTAGGGCAACCCGCCGGCTGACCGGGTGCAGGGCATGCTGCAGATCGCCTCCCTCATTTTTCATCACCCTCTTCGCCGAATGTTGCCGTGACGAGTGTACTGCCATCGGGAGCCTGATCGAAATGGAATTTTCCTCCGATGCTCTCGGCGCGATAACGCATGATCCTTAGGCCCATGCCGCGCGTAATCTGATCGGGGCCGGCAGGCTTCGGGCTGCCGGAGTCATCGTTGCCGATGAGAAGCCTGGCCCGCCCGGTTTGAGGATCCTGTTTATAGGAAATGGTGATACGGGTCGGCTTGGCGTGTTTCAACGCGTTGTTGATGGCCTCCTGGGCGATGCCGTAGAGCTGGGTAGCTCCCTCATCGCTACCGGCGGGCGGCAGGCACGGGTGGTCGCAACGGAACGTGCAGACAACTTTAAAAAGGCTGCTGACGTTGTTGGCCAGCGTTCCCATTGCAGTCTGGAACTGGTCCCCTTGCAGCTGCATCGGGTGCAAGCCCTTGGCCAAATCCCGGGTGAGCCCCGTCGCTTCGCTCACCTCAGTAACGAGTTGCTCCGCATTCTTCGTCGCTTCCGCGTAATTCTGGTGCTCTAACTGGTGATGGATCGTTTGCGCGACGAACGTAATGGCGGTCAGGTGCTGGCCGAGCCCATCGTGAAGCTCCTGCGCCATCCGCCGTCGCTCGCGTTCGCTGACGGCGAGTACCTGCTGTTCGACGCGTCGTCTTTCCGTCACGTCCTCGATCGCGAGTAAGATCAGCGGCGGCGTTTGGTCCTCCCCGTTGATCCGCCGGCCATTAAACAGGAGGCGCTTGCGTCCGATCTCCCGAAAGTTGTGCTCGATGACATAATCCTGGATCCGGTTCCCGGTTTCGACGACGTCCGCCAGAAACCGCCGGAGCCGGGGTATATCCCAATCACCATCGGCCAGGGTATGGAACGACCGGCCGAGGGTTTCCTGCGGAGCGGCGCCGATCAAGTTATAAAAAGCCGTATTCGCGGATTTCACCTTGAGCCCGGCATCCAAAACGACGAGCGGTTCACGAACGGTTTCGACCACGGCTTGCGAGAAATCCCGGGACCTCTTGAACGCCTCGAGGCTGCGCTTCAGGTCATCGATGTCCACGAGGTAAATTACGGCTCCGTCAATCTTATGCTCTGAGGTCCGGTAAGGGCGGATGCTCATGCTGTACCAGCGGCCTTCCTTATCCTGAACTTCTCTTTCCTTGCTTGTCACGGTTTGGATGACTTCGTCAACGAGGTGGGCGAAATCCGGTACCTGCAGGTTGGACCGGATGTCGCTGAAAGGCCGTCCGAGATCCGCCGGGATCAGGTTGAACAACCGCATGGCGATAGCGGTGAACCGCCGGATGCGCCCGTCACTGCCAAGCATGAGAATGGCGAAATTGATCGAGTTGACCAGGTTGATGAGGTCGTTGTTGACGTTCGCCAGCTCGGCGTTGCGGACTTGCAGTTCCTGATTGAGCGTGGCGAGCTCGTCATTATTGGTCTGAAGTTCTTCTTTTGCCGCTTCGAGTTCTTCGTTCGTCGACTGCAGTTCCTCGTTGCTGGAACGAATTTCTTCGTTGGCAATCTTGATCTCCTCGGTCGCCGCATCCTGTTCTTTGATGATGCTTTCGAGGTACTGCTGCGTGGTCGCCAATTCCTGCCGCAACGTTTCAACCTCGTGGGTTTGCGGCGTCCTCTCCTCTGCGGGCAAGGACGCGCGTTCAGACTCCGAGGAGGCCGCATGCGGGCCACCTGGCGTGGCGCGGTGGAAAAGGACCAGAAAATGGCGTTCCGAGGGTGCCGTGAGGGGCACCACTTCCAGTTCGAGTTCGTGGGTTAGCCCGTGTTCGCGGTAAGTTACGCGCTGAGTTCGAGCGATAAAATTCCGACGCGCGGCAGCGACCAGGCTGCGGACGTGGATGGCCAAGGGCTCCTTGATCAGTTTGAGCAGGTTGAAACTTGCCTTGCCGTAAGCCGGTTCGAAGTAGGCGTGACCCTGCCCGTGAAACTCGATCACCTCGAAACGGCTGTTTACCACCGCCCCTGGCGGCGCGTAACGTTGGATAAGCAACCGGTTTGCCTCCTGCACTATCTCCGGGCTGCCTGCCTCCTGCACGGTCCTGGACGGGTTGGCTCCCCCGGAACGGGCATAGGGGGGAAGGGGGTCAGGCGTTTTCGGGCTCGGCGCTTGCCGCCCCGGCCCTGAGGGGTGGCCGGTCGCCCGCGATTCGGAGCGCCCGCGAGAAGGAGCGTCTTGCCGGACGAAAATGCACGTTTCCTCGTCGAGGGGCGTGAAAAGGCCGGCAAATTCGTCCGCATTTTCCGAATGGCCGAGCACCAGGTGGCCACCGGGCCGCAAGGCATAGTGGAGGGTGAAACCGATCTTTCGCCGGAGATTCGGGCTCAGGTCGCTCAGCAGGTGGCGACAACTGATGAGATCCAGCCTTGAGAATGGTGGGTCTTTGACGAGGTTATGCCGTGCGAACACGATCTGTTCACGAATCGGTTTGGCGACCCGGTAACTCCGGCCGATGCGGGTGAAAAAGCGCCGGAGGCGTTCGGGCGAAACATCCAATGCGATGTTTTCGATGTAGGTGCCCTCCCGGGCGTGATCCAGTGCGGCGTCGCTCAAGTCGGTCGCGAAGATTTGAACGGGACAATGAGCCCGGTGCTGTTCGAGATACTCAGATAGACAGACGGCGAGTGAGTAGGCTTCCTCGCCCGTCGAGCAGCCAGGCACCCAGAGCCGCACGCCCTGGTCGCCGAGGCAATCTTTGACGATGCCGGGAAAAACGCGCCTTTTCAAAAACTCGAAGACGCCGGGATCGCGAAAAAAGCTGTTGACCTTAAGCAGGATCTCCTGGTGAAGGGTGACGAGTTCCCCTTCGTGGCCGTGCAGAAACCGCACGTAGTCCTCCACCCGGTCGATGTGCAGGAGGGCCATCCGCCTCAGCACCCGCCGCTGAATCGTCGTCGGAGGATAGTGCATGAAATCCGCCCCGAAAATACTCCTCAGGAGTATCAGCACGCGCAGCATTTCCGCACCGTGACGATCATCGCCGCCCGCGCCTGCGGCGCTTTTCTTTGCGCCCGCTTTTCCCACCTTCGCTTCCGCTGCCCCTTCGGAGGCCGGCGCCTTTACCGGCCGCTTGCGGCTGTAAGGGTGCCGGCTGATCCTGCCTAACTCCCCGGCTATTCCTGCCGGGGCTAGTACAAAATCCACGCAACTGGTGCTGATGGCCGCGGCCGGCATGCCGGGATTCCCGGCGGAAGCCGGTTCCTGACAAAACGTGATGCCGCCTTCAGCTTTGACGGTCTGTACGCCTAAGGCCCCGTCGCTGCCGGGCCCGGAAAGGATGACGGCGATGGCGCGGTCATGGCGGTCAGCGGCCAGGGCCCGGAGAAAGATGTCAACCGGCATGGGCTGGCCGTCAAACGACGTACGCGGGCTGAGCCGCAGAATACCGTCTTCAATGACCATGTCAGCGCCCGGCGGAATGACGTAGACGTGATTTGCCTCGACGCGGCCTTCGTCGCTGGCCTCTTTGACGGGCATTCCGGTCTTTGACCCGAGCGTGCCCACGGCGTCGGAGGTGCTTTCGTCGCTCGGGTCAAGGTCTTGAACGAGCACAAAAGCCATGCCGGTCTGCTCAGGCAGGTTTTCGAGAAATGCGGTGATGGCGTCGAAGCCGCCGGTCGAAGCCCCGATCCCGACCACGATCAGGTCGGCGTCAACTCCGGCGGAGACGCCAGCGGGTCGGGGCACCGGCTCGGAGGCGGATGCGGCCACCTCAGGCCCGGCCGGATCTGCCGGAACGGCCGGGGGCGCGGGCCGTTCCTGCCGAGACGATTTTGAATCGATGCCTTTGTTTGCCTTCCGGGCCATGATCTACTCCTTGCAACCATGGTCGGCTCTGTGGGGTGCAGTGGATTGCCGGACGACTCCAGCAGGGTGACTCCTCATTTCTCAGGCTTCTGCCGGACAACAACCATAAAGTAACATAAATATAAATGCGTTGGGGATAGCTAACGTGCAAAAATGACACAGGACCAACCCGGTGCGTACCGTATTGCTCAGGGGGAGCCGAACGTCGGTGCGCGTCTCTCGCCAGTCGTCGCCACCTGGTTCGAGCGTCGCTTTCGCGAATTCAGTGAGGCCCAGCAGTTGTGCATTCCGCGGATCCTTGCCCGGGAGTCAGTGCTCCTGAGTTCACCGACCGGCAGCGGCAAAACGCTGGCGGCATTTCTGGGCATTATCGACGACCTCGTGCGGGAAACGCGAGTTTCGGGGCCGGCGCGCCGGTGCCGGGGAAGAATCGTGCAGGATCCCTCCGGGACCGCCGGCCGCAACGGTCGACCGCCGGATTCGGCCGTGCCGGGCGGACCAGGCATTCACGCCATTTATGTTTCGCCCTTGCGTGCCCTCACTTACGATCTCCAGAAAAACCTGCAACAACCGCTGGCCGAGATGGGCCTTGACGGGCAGATCCGGGTGGCCATGCGGACCAGCGATACGCCTGCCGGGGAGCGCCGGGCCATCAGGCGCCATCCACCCGAGATCCTGCTCATCACCCCGGAAAGTCTGGCCATCATCCTCTGCCAGAACGATTATCGCGAGAGTTTACGCGGCTGCCGTTACGTCGTGATTGACGAATTGCACGCGATCGCCGAGAACAAGCGCGGCGTCGACCTGGCCTTGTCGATGGAGCGGCTGGAAGCTTTGTGCGAACGGCCCTTATGCCGCGTCGGGCTGTCGGCCACGGTGGCGCCCTTGGAGCGGATGGCCGCCTTCCTCGTCGGACCCCGGCGGGCCTGCTGGATCGCGAATGCGCAGGTTGCCCGCAGGCAGGTCATCGAGGTTTTCTCACCGGTTCGCAAACAGCCTTATCCCCCGGCCGGTTTCAGCGGCACCCGGATTTTGGAAGAAGCCAAGCGGCTCGTCGAAAAATCCCAATCGGTCCTGGTTTTTTGCAATACCCGGTCCGGCGCAGAGAACATCGGCCTGCGCCTGAAACAGCTCCTGCCGGAGCTGGCCGGCCGGATCGAGATCCATCACTCGTCGCTGGACCGCAGCGTACGCCTGCAGGTGGAGGATCGGCTCAAGAACGGGGAACTGCGCGCCGTGGTCTGTTCGACCAGCCTTGAAATGGGCATCGACGTCGGGGCGATCGACCTGGTGATCATGGTCTCGACGCCGAAAGGGATCTCGCGGACCTTGCAGCGGCTCGGCCGAGCCGGCCATTCCATCCACCAGACCAGTTACGGCGTGCTGGTCGCGACCAACATCAACGACCTGATCGAATGCGTCGTCACCGCACGGCTCACGCGTGAGCGCCGGCTCGATCCGGTCCGGATCCCTGAGCTTTGTTGGGACGTGATCGCGCAGCACGTGGTCGGTATGGCGATGGCTGCGCCGATGATTCATCGCGAGGAGGTGTTGGCCGTATTGCGAAGGGCCTGGCCTTGCCGCGCCCTTACCGCCGAAGGGTTGGAGCAGGTTCTGACTTATCTGCAGGGGGGAGGCAGGCGTTTGTCCGCTCAGTACGCGGACGTGTTTGGTAAGATCGTGATCCGGGAGGACCGGATCAGCCTGCCCTCGCGGCGGGTCGAACGCGAGTACCTCATGAACGTCGGCACAATCCCGGCCGAGGGCGTTATCACCGTGTTCCTGGGCCGCCAAAAACTTGGGCAGCTCGAGGAAGGCTTTATCAAGAGGTTAAACCTGGGCGATCGCTTCGTGCTGGCCGGCCGGATCGTGCAACTCGTCGAGACCAATGCCTGTTATGTGAAGGTGAAAGCCGCCGGCGGCAAAGGACCGATCGTCCCCTCCTGGAATGCGGGCCGGATGCCGCTGACTTCCGGGATTGCGCAGGAAGTGGTGCGTTTCCGGACCGAGATTAATCGTCGTCTTGACCGGCAGGATCCCGGCCTGCTCGACTGGCTCGTCGAAACGGAGGAAATCAGTGCCAGCAACGCCGAAGCCATCATCGCGCATTTCCAGGCGCAACGCCGTTTTTCGCGGGTGCCCGTCGAACGCTTATTGCTCATCGAATGTTATCAGGGCGAGGACGGCTTGCTGAATTACTTTTTCCATTCCCTCATCGGGCGAAGCGGCAACGATGCCCTGTCACGCATCATCTCCTACCGCATGAAGCAGGTCGTCGGGGGGAATGCGATGGTCACGGTCGACGATTACGGCTTTCTTCTGAGCTTGCAGCCTTTTCAGCGCATGACGCTGCCTCAGTTGCGCCAGCTCATCCGGGTCGAGGGCGCCGCCGAAGCCCTGGAGCGCGCCCTTCGTGATTCCGAACTGGTCCGATGGCAGTTCCGCGGAGTCGCACAAACGGGGTTAATGGTGCCGCGCAACCGGCCGGGCGGTGAACGCCGGCTCCGGCAAATCCGCTGGAACGCCGAGATCCTCTTCCGGGTGCTCCAGGAACACGAGCCGGACCATCCGTTGTTGCAGGAGGCGTACCGCCAAGCCGAATACACGTTTCTCGACGCCGAGCGGGCCTTCGCCTTCCTGGACGAGGCGCCCGGGTACGAGTGGGATTTGCGGGAAGTGCCGGCCGTGAGCCCTTTCGCATTAGGGATGTACGTGAGCCAGATCCGTGAAGCGATGCTGCACGAGAGCCCTGAAGAAGCCATCGAGCGCCTCTATCACCAGATGTACGGCAACGAGTGACGGGTAACTGGTAACTCGTACCCGGCGGCTGGTGCCGGCAAGACGAAAGGCGCTGCTGTGCGTTATGCCTTGCGAGCTGCCCGTCACCCGTTATCAGTTACCAGTTACCAGTTACTCGTTACACTATGAAACTTTCCCAGGTTGCTGCGCAACTCTACACGGTCCGGGATCACGTGCTCGACCCGTCGGGATTCTCACGCGCCATTGAGCGCCTAAAATCAATCGGCTACTCCGCCGTGGAGCTGATCCCGTCGGATAAAGTTAAGGATCAGGAGATCGCCAGGATCTGTAACGATGCGGGGATGGCGGTGGCCGCTGCGCACGTGCACCAAAGCGTGCTCATCGCTCATCCGGAAGCCATCGTGGACAAACTGCAGGTCATCGGGGCCAAGCTCGCCGTGTACGCTTACCCGGCGGAGGTTGACCTGAGTTCGCGGCTGGACATCGAGCAATTAGGCAACCGGCTTGAACAGAGCGCGGAAACGTTGGGCCGGGCCGGGCTGAAGCTGGCGTACCATAATCACGCGATCGAGTTTTCCCGGGTCGATGGGGAACGTGTCTTGAACATCCTGCGCGGAGCGGCGCCGACGTTGAGTTTTGAGCTCGACGCCTACTGGGCGCAATATGGCGGCGTCAGTCCGGAACGTTGCATCCGGGAGCTTCGAGGCAAATTAGCGGCCCTTCACCTGAAGGATTACGGGTTCGATCTCAAAAACAATCAGCCTTTTATGGCGGAAATCGGGACGGGCAATCTGGATTTTTCAGTCCTTGTGGCGGAGGCGGAACGTGTCGGGTGCGAGTGGTTCGTCGTGGAACAGGATGTCACCCCTGGCGACCCGTTTGACTCCCTGGCGCACAGTTTCCGGTACGTGCAGGACAACCTGGCGGTGCGGAACGGCCGGTAAAGTTCGGAGTTCGGAGCTCCGAGCTCCAAACCCTTGCGCCGTGGCTGCCGTGTGACATTATCCTGAGTGAGCCGTAGAATTCGCGACATCCGGTTACGCCGACTCCAGGGGCAACTCGGCGAGGTGGCGTACCAGATTACAAAAGTCCATTTCTCGCATTTTCAAGATCCGGAGCCTGTCTGGCGTCCGGCCGTGAATATTTTTCAGTGTGACAACTCCCTCAGGGTCTGCCTGGAGTTGGCGGGAATCGAGCCGGGGCAGGTGGACGTGGAGGTCCAGCCCGGACGTCTTTTGGTGCGCGGCTACCGCAATCCGCCCGAGCCAGCCATCATGAAAGCGCACGAACAGACCGCTCGCATGCGGGTCCTGGCGATGGAAATTAATTATGGCGCGTTTGCTCGTGAAATTTCGTTGCCGCTCGACCTGGAGATCGAGCGCATCCAAACCGAATGGTTGGACGCGATGTTGTGGATTGTGCTGCCGCGTCGTGCCCACGCCTGAGAGCCGGGCGACTAAGGGGGTTTCGCGACGGTGATCACGACTTTTTGCGCTGGCCTGCGTGAACGCTTTTGGCTTTTGAATAACCATGTCCGACGATTTGGAAAGCCGCAGTACCGCTGACTCCAACCAACCGGCCGCGAAAGCGCCGGGGAGTGAGGCGAACGATAACACGAACCGGGAAGGGGGTTATTCTTCCGAAGAGGGCGCCGAGCTGGTCAGGGTCACGCCTTCGTTCGTGCTTCCTATCCTTCCGGTACGCGGCCTGGTGCTTTTTCCCGGCAGCGTCGTACCGCTGACGATCGGCCGCCCTTCCGCCCTGAAACTGGTCGATACCGAATTGCCCGACAACAAACAACTCGGGCTGGTGGCGCAGCGTTCGGAAGAGCAGGATCGTCCCGGACCGGCCGATCTTTACGAGGTCGGCGTGTCGGCGCAGGTGTTGAGATTGATCCGCCAGCCCGACGGAACGGTGGCGTTGTTCGTCCAGGCTCAGCAGCGGGTACGGATTCGCGCGTTTGAACAGACGGAGCCTTACCTGCGCGCGTTTGTTGAGCCGGTCGCGACCATTCAGCCGCCGCCCGATGACAAGCAGCTGCAAGCAGCTTTCAACCACCTGCGTGATTCCGCCACGAGGCTCCTGGATCTTTCCCCGGAAACTCCCGAGCAGATCCGGAGCCTGCTGGCCAATCTCAGCTCGCCGGAACAGCTGGCGGACATCCTGGCCGGCAATCTCGGCGCTGAGCCGGCCAGGAAACAAGCCATTCTGGAAGAGCCCGATTTACTGAAACGGATCCAGGCAGTGCAGGAGATTCTGCAGCGCCAGATTGAGATTGCCGAACTTCAGCAGAAACTCCGGGAGAATGTAGAAGGCCGTTTTTCGGACACGCAGCGCCGGGCGTACCTCCGTGAACAGCTGCGCGCCATCCAGAAGGAACTTGGGGAAGAAGAACCCGAAGGGGAGGAGCAGGCCGAACAGCTTCGCCATAAACTCAGGGAAGCGGGTGCACCCCAATACGTGCTCGACGCCGCCGACCGGGAACTGAAACGCCTTGCGCACATCCCGAGCGCCAGCCCGGAGATGTCGGTCATCATTTCCTATGTGGAAATGCTGGCCGATATGCCGTGGGCAAAAGGAACTGAGGATCATACCGATCTGGCCAAAGCCCAGGAAATCCTCGACCGCGACCATTTTGGCCTGGAGAAGGTAAAGCGGCGGATCATCGAATTTCTGGCGGTGCGCAAGCTTAAGCCGGAGGGACGCAGCCCGATCATCTGTTTCCTGGGCCCTCCCGGCGTCGGTAAAACCAGCCTGGGCCAATCCATCGCGGATGCGCTCGGCCGCAAGTTCTCCCGTATCTCGTTGGGCGGGATTCGGGACGAAGCGGAGATCCGCGGTCACCGCCGAACGTATATCGGCGCAATGCCGGGCCGGATTGTTCAGGAAATCCGCCGTCTCGGCGTGCGCAATCCCGTCCTGTTGCTGGATGAGCTTGACAAGGTGGGTTCGGACATACGAGGCGATCCCGCGAGCGCTTTGCTCGAGGTCCTGGATCCGCGCCAGAACAACACGTTTACGGACCGTTATCTTGATGTCGCGTTTGACCTCAGCCACGTCATTTTTATCGGGACAGCCAATTACGTCGAGGGCATTCCCGCGCCGTTGCGCGACCGCATGGAGATGATCTCGATTCCCGGCTATACCGAAGCCGAGAAGCTGAACATCGCACTGCGGTACCTGGTGCCGCGCCAGCTCGACGAGCATGGCCTGAAACCGGAGCAGTGTATTTTTGAAGAGGCCGCCCTTCAGGTGATCATCCAGGAATACACTTACGAAGCCGGCGTCCGTGACCTGGAACGCCGGATCGGAGCCGTTTGCCGGTCCGTCGCTGCCGAGATCGCCAAAGGCGCCGTTACGCAGGTAAGCGCCACCCCATCGATGGTTCGCCGCATTTTGGGCAATGCCTCGCGCGCGGTTCGCGAAGAGCGGCTCTCCCAGGATCTGGTGGGCGTCGTCACCGGCCTGGCTTATACGCCGACCGGTGGCGATATCCTGTTTGTGGAAGCGACACGATACCCCGGCAAAGGCGGCTTGTTGCTGACCGGGCAGGTCGGCGACGTGATGAGGGAATCCATGCAGGCGGCTTACAGCGTGGTGCGGAGCCGCGCCGAGAGCCTCGGCATCGACCCGACGCTGTTCGCCACCAGCGACGTGCACATCCATGTGCCCAGCGGTGCGGTGCCGAAAGACGGTCCGAGCGCCGGGATCGCCATCACGACCGCGATCGCCAGTTTATTCAGCGGGCGGCCGGTTCGCAGCGACGTGGCAATGACTGGTGAAATCACTTTGCGAGGAACCGTCTTGCCGATCGGTGGCCTGAAGGAGAAAAGCCTTGCGGCGCTCCGGGCCGGCATCCGCCGGGTACTCATGCCGTACCAGAATGAGAAGGATCTCGAAGATATTCCGGCCGAAGCTCGCAAACAGCTCGAATTCCAGCCCGTCCGCACCATCGACGAAGTGCTGGCTGCGGCGTTGCGCCAGACCAGCGGCGACGGCAAGGGCGGCCCGGCGAGTCAGGACGCGGGATAAATTTTATCCCGGCGGGCGCCCGCGCCCTTCGGGATTGCCTTTGTACCGGGAGAACGGTTAGATTCAGGGCGGCACGTCAATGCTTGGCGCGAATGAGCCTGCCCCACCCTCGACCTGGCTTTCAAAGGGCGCCGAGCCGCCGAGCCCCCGAGCTCCCCTTCAAAGGGAGACCGGGCATCATTGAAACGCTGAGACTGGACCCTGAGAAGACATGAAAACGGTAATGGTGGTAGACGACGTGCCGGCGAACCTGGAGGTGTTACTCGGCTACCTGACCGGGGCGGGTTACCGGGTGCTGGT
Source organism: Verrucomicrobiota bacterium (assembly GCA_019247695.1). Classification (NCBI taxonomy): domain Bacteria; kingdom Pseudomonadati; phylum Verrucomicrobiota; species Verrucomicrobiota bacterium. Next base: position 21,398 of record JAFBAP010000102.1, read on the forward strand.
TGCCGAGAACGGCAAGCGTTGCCTCGAACAACTCGAACGTGAACTGCCCGATATCATTCTGCTTGACCTGATGATGCCCGGTATTGATGGCATCGAGACCTGCCGGCAGATCAAGCGCCGGCCCGGTTGGGGCGCAATCCCGGTGATCGTTATCACCGCCGCCGACGCACTGGACAAAAAGTTAGAAGCGTTCAGCGCGGGTGCAGTCGACTTTCTGGGCAAACCCATTCAGCCGGAAGAGGTGCAGGCGCGGGTGCAGGCGCACCTCCGGATTCGCGAGCTGCAGAGCGAACTGGAACGCAAAAACCAGGAACTGCAGGAAGAAATCGAATTGCGGTTGGATGCTGAACGGGAGCTGGAAAGCTCGTTGGCCGAAGCGTTGGTGATTGCTGACCTTGCAGGGAACATCGTTTTCGCCACGCGCCAGGCCAAAATCTATTTGAGCACTTACCTGCCCAAAGAGGAAGGTGCGGACAGCAGTGTATTGCCGGCCGTGATCCGTGACTGGCTGAAACAAGGTGCCGGGCGCGCTCCTTTGGCCGTCCGGCATCCGAAAAAGGGCACCATCCAGGTTGATTCTTTCGGCTCGCCCACGCATCGCAATGCGGTTTTTCTACGGATTGAGCGCCAAAACGGCACCTTCGGACCCGAGGCGCTCCTGAGCCTTGGTCTGACGGCGCGGGAAGCTGAGGTGCTTTACTGGATTGCGGAAGGCAAAACCAACCCCGAAATTGCCATCATTCTCGGCGCGTCGTTAAACACGGTCAAAAAGCACGCAAACAACTTGTTTGCGAAGTTAGGCGTGGAGACTCGTACGGGTGCTGCGCGCCTGGCGCTGGGGGCGTTAGGCGAGGCCGCCGGTTAGAATGCCGCGAATGCGACAAGCCGAAAAATGCCACAAACGACTGATTTGGCGCATTCCTTCCTGAGCTCACACGGATGCGGGATCAAAGAATGCTGCCGGCCGGCTGCGGCATTCTCTCCCGTCTCCTGATCCCGTTGTTTTTAGCATTGGCCTGACGCCGCGAGCTGAAGCGCGCTTGGAAGGCCCCGAATCGAAGTCAGTCATTCGCGGCATTTTTTTCGGTTCTGCTCCCATCGGGTAATTACCTCCGCCTGCCGGTAAACTTAGAAGAGCCTCCGGTGCTGATTTCGGCGCTGGCCTAAACATGCGCATGGAGACCTCGATGAACGCTCGATTTAAACCGCGCCTTTTTCAGGATCGCTGGCTTCGACGCCAATTCTTCCGGGAATGGGCTAAAGGGCTGGGAACGAAATTCGGTTTGTGCGGCCTGTTCAGCGGGGGATTGATCGTCTGTGTCGAGGTGTGGTCGTTGCACCGATTGGATCACAGCACCCGTTTGTTTGCGGAATTATCCGTGCTGGCCGCCGTCATCTTCATCCTCGGAGACGCGTATGCATGCCAGCGACGCTGGTATTTTCCCGTGCTGCGGCGGACAGCTCGCCGATGCCTGGAGCGCATGCGCGCGCTCTCGGTAAGCAGTCCGATTATCGAACGTTTTGTCCATGACGTGTCGTTCTCGCCGAGAATGGAATACCGGTACCGGTCCGGAATGGCCCGATCCTTACGCGAAACGGTCGAAGCGCTCGATCGGCTTTGTTGCACGGCGGAGCGTTACGGCTGTATCGGTAAACACGTATTTGCGGCCAACGAAGAACCGATTGTGCGGTCTTTGCGCCTTCTGGCGACTCTTCCGGCGGAGGTCGGGGATGAAGTCGCGCTTCGGCCGGTGCTGGCGTGGCTGCAAACCGTGCCGGAATACGACCCTGAAGGCTGGTCGCTTTCGCCGGAGGTCGCGCGCGAACAGGTGCGTTCGTCGGGTGAAGACCGGATCGATTAACTGGTCCGCTTCACCTTGCCCCAGGGCGCGATGGGCGTCCGGCGCAAATCAGCGCAGCCCGGCCAAGTTTCCGTTTTCCTGAGTCTTTCGAGCGTATAAACTCGGGGATGAGGCCGCTCCTTACCTTTCTCCTTGGAATCATCGTCGGAGGCGCGACGGTGCTGTGCCTGCCGGCGGCGCGCCGGGATGAACTCAATCGCGAATTCCGCCAGCAGGTAGATGCGCTCCAGATCGAGATGAAAAATCTGACCCGGCAGCTGAAGTCGATGGACCTCCCGAATCTGGGCGGGCACAACGGGAGCCCTTCGCCCACACCGGCCAAGTGAAGGTGGAGCCGCTGGGCCGGCCCGGCCGGTTGCACCCGGCCGGAAGCGCTTCGATGTGCGACCGCTGAAACAATGCCGCCATCTTATCGTGAGATTGAACGCAAATTTCTCGTTCGACAACCGCCGGACACGGCCGGTGTTGAATTCAAGTTGATTGAGCAGGGATACCTGGTGATTTCCAGTGAAACCGGCAGGCCGATCGAAATCCGCTTGCGACGCGTCAACCGGCGCAAAACCGAACTTACCGTTAAAAGCAAGCCGGCCGGGCAGAGCCGGATAGAAGTCGAGATTCCGGTCGACGAAGGACAATTTGACGCCTTATGGCCGCTCACGGCCGGCCGGCGCATCGTAAAACGCCGCTACCCGATCCCGCTTTCCGAAGGGTTGCTGGCAGAATACGACAATTACGAAGAGAAACTTACCGGTTTGAAAGTCGTCGAAGTCGAGTTTCCCGATGAGGAGCAGGCGCGTCGTTTCAACCCGCCGCCATGGTTCGGACGGGAAGTCAGCGGCGATCCGGCGTATTCAAATGCGGAACTGGCGACGGCACCGCATGGTCTCCCGCCAGACCATGCCTGAATTCATATCACGCGGACCCGGCCCTCGGGACAGGAAGGAACTCCACCCCGAGGGCGGCGCGCCGCGCGGTTCGTCAGCCTTTGACGGCGCCGGCAGTGAGGCCTTCCACGATGCGGTACTGGAAGATCAGCACGAGCACCACCAAGGGCACCGTCACTACCATCGAGGCCGCCATGATCGAGCCCCACGGCTGCTCAAAAGCGCTCGATCCGCTGAACTGCGAAATGGCCACCTGCACCGTCTTCATGTTGTCGGTGACCGTGAAGGTCAGTGCGAACAAAAACTCATTCCACGCCCCGATAAAGGCCAGCAACCCCGTCGACACCAGCCCCGGCGTTGTCAAGGGCAGCAGGATCTTCCAGAAGACCGTCAGCGGAGTGGCCCCGTCCACGTAGGCTGCTTCCTCCAACTCCCGCGGAAGGCTGCGAAAGTACTGCGTCATCACCCAGATGGTGAAGGGCAAGGTGAAGATCAGGTAAGTCAGCACCAGCCCCTGGCGGGTGTTGAACAAGTCGAGCGTCTTGAGCATCACGAACAGGCCCGACAACACCGAGATCTGCGGGAACATCGTCATGGTCAGCACCAGGTAGAGCACCGGGGCTTTGAACCGGAAGGGCAACCGGCCGAGCGCGTAGGCGCACAAGCTGCCCAGCGCCAGGGCGATCAGCACGGTGGACCCTGAGATGATGATCGAATTCAACAGGCTGGCCATGAAGCGCGGGTCTTTGAAGACCTCCTCATAACTGTGCAGCGTTAACTGCTGCGGGATCAGCCGCGTGGAGAACAGTTCGCTGGTGGGCCGAAACGACGAGAGCAAGGCCCAGAAGAACGGGAAAAGGTTGAATACCAGGATGGCGGCCACCAACAGGTAGAACAACGCCCGCAACAGCAGGGCTTGCCCGCTGAGACGTTCTTTCGGCGGGACTCCGGCAACGGCCGGGGAAGCGCCGGAGCCGGGTACGGGGACGGCCCGCGCAGTGGCAGGGGGGGTGGTGGGCTGGCTCATGTTATTCGAAGCTGGTGCGGCTGAAACGGGTGTAAATGACCACGAAGGCCATGATGAACAGCAGGATGACCACTGAGGCCGCCGAGCCGATCCCGGCGTCCAGAAACTGAATGAGGTACTGTTGGTTGTAGATGGCCATGGTTTGCAGGTCGCCTTGGCCTCCGACCATCACGTAGAAAATATCAAAGACGCGCAAGGCGTCCAGGGTGCGGAAGATCAGCGCCACCAGCAACGTCGGGGTCACCAGCGGCAGGGTGATGGTCCAGAACTGGCGCACCTTGGTGGCCCCATCGATGGCGGCCGCCTCGTACAGGTCGCCCGGGATCAACTGCAACCCGGCCAGCAGCAACAGCGACATGAAGGGCGTGGTTTTCCAGACGTCCACCGCGATGATGACCGGCAGGGCCGTGCTGGCGTTGGCCAGCCAGGCCAGCTTGTGGGGAATGAGATGCAGGTCGGCCAGCAGGATGTTGGCTACCCCGTAGATATCGTTGAACATCCAGCGCCAGATCTGCGAGGAAACCACCGTCGGGATGGCCCAGGGCACCAGGATGGCGACCCGCAGCAGGGTGCGCCCCTTGAACTTCGAACTGGCCACCATGGCGATGGCCAGCCCCAGCACCGTTTCCAAAATGACCGAAAAGAAGCTGAAGAGCAACGTCACCTGCACCGCCCCCCAGAAGGCCGGGTCGGTGAAGATGAAAGCGTAGTTGCTCAGCCCGATGAAGCTCGGAGGGGTGACCCCGTCGAGCTTGTACTTCAAAAACGAGTAGACGATGACCTGGATCAGCGGGTAGCCGATGACCAGCACCACCACCAGCACCGCCGGCATGATCAAAAACCACGCCAGCCGGCGCTGGCGCATTTGCAGGTCGATTTCTCGAGCCATGGCGCGCTTCTTCTCTCTCTCTCGCTCGTTGGTTGGTTGGTTGCTTGCTTGCTCTCGTCGTCGGCCGAGCTCCCTGCGCCTAGCGCACGATGCGCTTGCAGGTCCGTTCGATCTGGACGACGGCGTTCTGGCCCGATTCACCCCCGGCCAGCACCTTGTTGGTGTTCTGGTAAAGGGCCGTGGAGACCTGGTTGTAGTCGGCTCCCGTGGCCGTCGAGGGCCGGGCCACCGCGTTGTTGAACACCTCCTGCATGTTCTTAAACCAGCCGTTCTTGGCCAGCACGTCGGGGTCGTTGTACAATGCCGGGATGGTCGGCAGCTGGCTCAGATCGATCGCCCGCTTTTTCTGAATCTCCGGCGAGCACAGGAAGCGCACCATGTCGGCCGCCGCGTCGGGCACCTTCGAGTACGCCGACACCATCACCTGCCAGCCGCCCAGGCAGGCCGCGTTCTTGCCGTCCGCACCGCCCTTAGGCAAAACCGTGACGTCAAACTTGCCGGAGATGGGGCTCTTGGGATCCTGGCCCAAGGCATAGGCGTACGGCCAGTTGCGCATGAAGGCCGCGTTGCCGGCCTGCCACAGGTTGCGCGCCTCTTCTTCGGAGTAGGTCGTCACGCCCTGAGGGGAGATGGTGCCCACCCAGCTGCGGGCCGTGTCGAGCGCCTTGGCGGCGTTGGGGTTGTTGATTGTGACCTTCTTGTCTTCGGACACGACCGTGCCGCCCCCGAAGCTGTAGATCCACTCGACGGCGTTGCAGGTGACGCTCTCGCTGGCTTTGCCTTCAAAGACAAACCCCTGAAAATCGCCGTGCCCGGCCCCCCGCTCGCCGTCCTGAATCTTTTTGGCCATCTGGGCCAGCTCTTCCCAGGTCTTGGGCGGGCCGGAGAGGCCGTACTTTTGCAACAGGTCGGTGCGATAGTAGAGAATACCGGCGTCGGTGAACATGGGCAGGGAGACCAGCTTGCCATTCACAGTGTTGTTCTGGACGATGCGCGGGAAATGCTGCTTGAGCTCGTCTTCCTTGACGTACTTGTGCAGGTCGACCGCGTGAGGGGCGGCGATGCCCTGCCAGATGACGTCGACCATGTAGGCGTCGACGTCGGCGCTGCGGGCAGCCCAATATTGCTGGAACTGCTGCAAGGTGGCCGACGCATCGTTGGGCCGGCTGATGTATTGGACGGTGTTGCCGGTGCGTTTGGCCCAGTCTTCCACTACGGCCCGCGTCCAGCGGCCGCCCTCGCCGACGTCGGAATCACCCGCAAACCGGACGGTGACGCCCGCCTTTAAGGAGCCGGAGGTGAGCAGCCCAAGCCAAACCAGGCAAGTGGACCATTTCAGATTACGCCTGACCAATCGATGTAGTGATCTCATGAGTGAGAGGGGGAAAGGGGGATGAGCTAAGCAGCAGTCTGCTTACGCTAACTAATCGTTGCGCTCACAAGGTGTCAAGCTTTGCACAGCTTTATGCAGAAAAGGGACGGCGTCCCGGTAAATGGCGTCTATAACCGCTTCTTTCTGCGGTAAAGCGTCGCCGGATCGATCCCGAGAATACCGGCCGCTTCATCGATGGTACGGCAGTGGGCGAGCACCTGGCGAATGTGCTCGTTCTCAATCGCTTCCAGAGACACGCGAGCGCCCAACCTCACCGCCGGTTGTTGTTCATCGTGTCCGGGCCGGATCGCAAGGTCATCGGCTTCAATCAGAGGGCCGTTGCCCAGGATCACGGCACGTTCGATCACGTTGCGCAGTTCGCGCAGATTTCCCGGCCACGCGTAGTTCTGCATTCGCGCCAGCGCACCGCTCGAAAAGCCGTCAAACCGTTTAGCGGCTTGCTTGGCGAAGAAGGCTAAATGTTTGCCGGCCAGGCGCAGGAGATCAGCATCGCGCTCCCGCAGGGGCGGCAGGCTGATGGTGATGACGTTCAGGCGGTAATAAAGGTCCTCACGGAAATGGCCTGCAGCCACCGCACTGACCAGGTCGCGGTTAGTGGCGGCGATAACCCGTACATCCGCCTTCCGGGGATTCGGGTCGCCGACGCGTTCATACTCTCGTTCCTGCAAAAGGCGTAACAGCTTGGCTTGAATCTCAAGCGGCAAGTCTCCGATTTCGTCCAGAAATAACGTCCCGCCGTGGGCTGCCACCACCTTACCCGCGGTGTCGTGGTGCGCACCGGTAAAGGAACCTTTGACGTGCCCGAAAAGTTCGCTCTCCAGCAGTTCCCGGGACAGGCTGGGACAGCTAACCGTAACGAACGCGCGCTCAAAACGGCCGCTGCGTTCATGCATCGCACGGGCAAGCACGCTTTTGCCGGTGCCGCTTTCGCCCAGCAATAGAACGGTGGCCTCGCTGCCGGCGGCTTTCCAGGCGACCTCGAGCGTCTTCTGCATGCCCGCAGTCTCCGAGTCCAGATCGATCTCAGGCGCTTCGGATTGCAGCCGTGCTTCGAGTTCCAGCACCCGGTTTTCCAGCCGTTGCGTGCGCATGATCCGGTCCAGGAGCCGGCGAATCTGATCCGGGGTACACGGTTTGGGCAGGTAATCAAACGCTCCTTGGCGAATCGCTTCAACCGCGGTCTCGATCGAGGCATAAGCCGTAATGATCACCACCGCCGCCTCCGGCGCCAGGCGACGGATCTCGTCCAGAAACTCGAGCCCGTTTTCCCGTCCGAGCTTGAGGTCGAGAAAGATGACCGCAAAGGCCCCCTGACGCAGCGCGTCGAGCGCTTCCTTCCCGCTCGAGACCGCCACAACCGCATGGTCCATCGACTCCAGCGCGAGCACCATCGCCCGCCGGATATTCTTTTCGTCATCTACCACCAAGACCCGCATGACCACGGCTATTTTGAGGTGGCGGGTGGCGGGTGTCGAGTGTCGAGTGGCGGGTGGCGGGTGGCGGGTCACACGGCGACCACGGCAAAGAAAGTTCGGGGTTCGGCGCGGCACTGCACGCCGGCGTTTTCAGGTCCGGAAAGAGCGCCCTGCGGCTTTGAAGGACATAAGTAAATGGAGCCTAGGGGATTCGAACCCCTGACCTCCTCAATGCCATTGAGGCGCTCTACCAACTGAGCTAAGACCCCGTCCGCTTGAAAGGGAGCAAAACCATAACGCGGTCGCATCGAAAGAAAAGAGAAAAGTTTCACGGCCGCCCGGATCGCGCCGCCTACCAACACCTCAGCGTTTCAGCCGCAAGTACCGGGCGGGCACCGGATTTCCTGGTGTCGGCGGGTATCGGCTCAGGGCTTCGGAAAGCTAACCTTCCCGCCGTGGTCGCCGTGTTCCGCCGTGTGATGTTAAAGCATTGCATACAAAGGCTATTGCCTCTCTAGTCTAGGTTTCAATGCCGGCAACTTTGGATTAGTTCAATTTTCTTTTCTCATGTTTGAACCGCTCGAAATTCCGGATCCGTTTCACCCCGCCTTCGCATACTACCCGATCGTCCTGACGCTGCTGGGCACGCTCCTGGCCTTCGGGGCGTTGCTGACCCGGCGCGCAGGTTTTCCGTTCTGGACGTTTCTCATTCTGCTGCTCGCCACGGCGGCTGCGCAGTTCGCCCTGGTTACGGGCGGGCAGGAGCACCTGGGCCAGTTGCCGCCGATGATTGCTCCGTTGATTCAGCAGCACATCGAATGGAGTCAGCGCGCCCGTAACTTCGGCCTGATCACTACGTGCGTGGCCCTGCTCAGCCTGATGGTGGCCCGCGTGCCGCGCGTCCGCCGCCTGGTGGCTTTGGCGACCTTCGCGCTCGGGCTATTCACGTCCTACTCCGGGTTGAGAGCGGCCGAGCAGGGCCGAAAACTGGTGTTTAACTACGCCGTCGGCGTCAGCACGCCGGCACCGGCCACCCGCAGTTCGCCGCCTTTACCCTGGGCCAGCGTCACGCCGACGGCCTCCCCGGCCGCTACTCGGCGTTAATCGCCGGGTTGACATCTTTCATCGACGTTGTGCGCGGAGCGGTGTAACTGAAAAATCATGAGTTTACCCGCAATTGGATTTGTTGGCGTCGGACGCATGGGCGCAAATATGGCGCGGCGCTTGCGAGATGTGGGCTATCCGATCGTCGCAGTGCACGATGCGCAACGGGAAACGGCAGAGAGCGTTGCATCGGAGCTTGAGGCCGGGGCGGCCGAACGCGTTTCTGAGGTCAGCCGGTTGGCCGAGGTCATTTTCACCGTTGTGACCGATGACGCTGCGATGCGTTCGATCTACTTTGGACCGGACAATCTGTTTGAGCATGCGCGCGGCAAATTTTTCGTGAACTGCGCAACGATCAGTCCGGCCGTCCACATTGAAGTCGAACAGGCCGGCGCGGAACGCGGCGCTCACGTCCTGGAAGCCCCCATGGCTTCCAGCATTCCACAGGCACGTGAAGGCAAGCTGTACATGATGCTGGCCGGCGACCAGACGGCTTACCGGTGGGTGGAACCGATCCTTGAACAGCTGACCTGCGCCCGCCATTTCATCGGTAAACCGGGCAGTGCGGCCGCGCTGAAGGCATTGGTTAACATGGTCATGAACATCAACACCGCCGGCCTGGCGGAGGGGTTGGGTCTGGCCGAAGCGCTCGGGTTGGACCTGGCGCTCGTGAACGACGTGTTTTCGCAAACGGGCGCCAATTCCCGCGTCCTTGAGACCGACGGCCAGGACATGATCGACCGGGAGCACTCCGTTTTTTTCTCGGCGGCGCACGCCGCGAAAGACAGCGGGATTGCGCTCAGCCTGGCCCAGCAGCACGGCCTGCAACTGCCGCTGTTGGACGCTTCCAAACGGCAGTTTGACCGGATGGTGCAAATCGGCTTGGGCGGCATCGACAAATCCGGGATTTCGGAGCTCACGTTTCTATCCCGCCGGGCCAAGGACTGAAAGGGCGGGCTGTCCAGACGCGGCGCGGGCCGTTTCATGATCTCCGATTGCGAGACCGGCGAAATCAAGGGAAGCGGGTCAGCCGCTCTCTTTTTCCGGCGCTGGAAGGCGGCTGCCCCCGTAGGGCAGGTCCTCGTGATTCATGGCCTGGGTGAAAGCACGGGCCGCTATCTCCACGTCGGACGATGCTTCCAGCAGGCCGGTTTTAACGTTTTTGCCGTAGACCTGCGCGGGCACGGGCGCAGCAGCGGGCAACGGGGCGCCTTTGCCCGTTATGAGGACCTGGCCAGCGACGTCGAGACTGCCCTGGCCGGCCTTGAGGTCAAAGCGACCATCATCTTCGCCCACAGTTTCGGCGCCCAACTAGCGTTCTGGACGCTTGCCCGCAGCCCATATCGTCCCTTAGGCCTGATTGCGAGTGCTCCCTGGCTGGAGCTTACCTCTCCACCCGGGCCCTCGCTGCGACGCTTTGCCCAGGTGATGCGCCGGTGCTGGCCGGCCTGCCCATTTCCGACCGGGATCACCGGCGACAAGGTCTCATCGGACCCGGCTTTTATCGACGCACTCGACGATAAGCACCTGCTCATCCCGTTCATCCGCGTCCATACCTATTTCGAAGCCGAGCGCGCCGCCGGTGACCTGTTACGGCACCCATTCTGCCCGGTACCCGTCCTGGTCGCTCACGGTACGGCTGACCCGGTAACGTCGCCGGCGGTGACCCGGGAGTTCTTTAACCGGCTGGAGGCGCCCGCCAAGACCTTGAAACTGTACCCGGACCTGCGTCACGAGCTCCACAACGAGCGCGCGCGGGAAACCGTCTTGCGCGACTACGTGGCCTGGATGCGGGAGTTGGTGTCGAGCGGGGGCTGAATGCCATCACACGGCGGTCACAGCGGGTTTGGCGGGCACGGCGTAAGAGTTCACACGGCGAACACGGCGAGTCACGGCGACCACGGCGGGAAGAGGAAGAGGAAGAAGGGGAAAGGGTTCGGGGTTCGGGGTTCGGAGCGGCAGCATGGGGGGTGGGTGCGAGTGTCAACCTTTGAGTTGCCGCCGGGTCCTCTCGATCTGTGTCAATCTGTGTAATCTGTGGATGTTTTCTCGTTTTCTGCGTTCTTCTGCGTGGTCTGCGGATGATTCTGTCTTCCTACCATGCTCCGCCGGACGATTGGAGCCGGTGATACGACGTCTCCGAACCCCGAACCCCGAACGCCAAAACCCGAACTCTACCGGCCGTGTGGCTCAAAGAGCACCCGGATGCAGCCGCCCTGTTTACGCTTAAAAATGTTGAATGCCTTATCGGCTTCATGCAGTCCCAGGCGGTGGGTAATGACGACGGCGGGGTTGACCTCGCCTCGTTCGATGAACTGCAGCAAACGGTCCAGGTAACGCTGGGCATGCATCTGACCGGTGCGCAGCTGCAGACCTTTGTTCATCAACGCGCCCAACGGGATCTTATCGGCCAAGCCGCCGTAAACGCCGATAATCGAGACCGTGCCCCCCTTTCGGCAGGCAAGGATGGCTTCACGCACCACGTGCGGCCGTTCAGTCTCCAGGCGCAACGTCTGTTTCAGGCGGTCGTAAGCGCCTTCCAGCCCCGGATGGTGCGCTTCCATGCCGACTGCGTCGATGCAGGCATCCGGACCGCGGCCGCCGGTCAGTTCACGCAAGGCGTCCCGGACGTGCACTTTGGTGTAATCGAGGGTTTGGGCGCCGAAATGGCGGGCCGCCATGGTTAACCGCTCAGCGTAACGGTCGATGGCGATGACCCGCTCGGCGCCGAGCAGGTAAGCGCTTTTGATCGCAAAGAGGCCGACCGCACCTGCACCCCAGACCGCCACCACGTCGCCCCCTTTAATGTCACAGAGGTCGGCCGCCATAAAGCCGGTGGGAAACGCGTCAGACACAAAAAGTGCCTGCTCGTTGGTGATACCGTCCGGGACCTTGCGGGAACCGAGGTCGGCAAATGGCACCCGGATGTATTCGGCATGGCTGCCGGCATAGCCGCCGACCAGGTGCGAGTAGCCAAAAATTCCGCAGGGCGAGTATCCCCACAATTTCTCGGCCAGGTGCGCATTCGGGTTCGTGTTATCGCAAAGCGACCAGAGATCACGTTTGCAGTAATAACATGCGCCGCAGCCGATCACGGATCCGACCACGACCCGGTCACCCGGTTTGAGCCGGGTGACCGCGGGCCCGGTCTCGACGATTTCCCCCATGAATTCGTGGCCGATAATGTCCCCCTTTTCCATGAAGGGAATGAAGCCATCGTAAAGATGCAGGTCCGACCCGCAGATGGTCGTCGCGAGCACCTTCACGATGGCGTCGTGCGGGTTCAGGATTTTCGGGTCAGGAGCATTCTCCAGCCCCACTTTATTAATGCCTTGCCAGCAGATTGCTTTCATCACTCCACCTGAGGGTAACGCTTCGGGAACGGCGCCGGATGACCGATCAAATGCTCAGATCACCAATTGGGTGACAGGATTTTACCCAGCGGCGAGGGGCGCCCGGCGGCCTGCCCGTCAACCGAGCAAATTTCGCCCGCTTCGATCTGCTGCTTCAGTTGGTGCAACCCCCGGCTTACCCCGGAGCGCCAGCCTTGCGCCGCGACGTGATCGGCGATGACGCCGGCCGGGGAGGCGGCCCCTTCCTGTTGAATTTGGATTTCCACCTCGGTTCCCCGATTGCCCGGAGCCGGTTGCAGGATGAGTTGCCCGCTGTGCCCCGGTCTGCCCTCGGCGGATGCCCGCCAGGCAACGAATTCATTCTCGCGGTCAGCGGTAAGCGAGATGTGCCAGGCCACGTCCTGGTTCCGCGTCTGAGCGTGCACCTGGTACTCCGATTCGTTCACCGGCCTGAGATCGTGGATTATGCCGGCAAGGAGCGGCAGGTGATCAGGTTGTTTGAGGTAGGCGTAAATCTCAGCCGGCGAACGCTCGATCGTGACGACGGCACAGGTCGTTGCCGATGCACTGCGGTCTGCCGTGTTGATGCCCAGGACGTTGTAGAGGCTGCAATGGCCACGGATGCCGCGGTAGGCAAGGGCCAGACCTGTCCCCAATAACCCGTACCGCACCCATGACGTGCGCGTCGCGCCGTAAACGGCCAGGGCTCCCCCGGCCACGCCACAGACCCACCGCTCGGTGGTCCCGACATTCGGAGTTGCGCCTGATGAAGCTGGAAAATCCGCGTGCATGCGACGAGATCGCATCACACGGCGGCCACGGCGGTGTGGTCACACGGCGGGCACAGCGGGTTTGGCGGGCGCAACGTAAGAGTTCACACGGCGAACACGGCGGGCCACGGCGACCACGGAGGAAAGATTAAATCATCCGCAGAACACGCAGAAGAACGCAGAAAAGAGAAAACATCCACAGATTACACAGATTGACGCAGATTAAGAGGACCTGGCGGCAACCCTAAGCTTCTCGCATCTACCCCCAGGATGCAGCTCCGAACTCCGAAC
>JAFBAP010000103.1 GCA_019247695.1 Verrucomicrobiota bacterium
TCCGAACTCCGAACTCCGAACTCCGAACTCCGAACTCCGAACTCCGAACTCCGAACTCCGAACTCCGAACTCCGAACTCCGAACTCCGAACTCCGAACTCCGAACTCCGAACTCCGAACCCCGAACCCTTTCCCCTTCTCCCTCTTCTCGCCGTGGTCGCCGTGGCCCGCCGTGTTCGCCGTGTGAACTCCGTCGTTGTGCCCGCCAGCTCGCCGTGTTCCGCCGTGCCCGCCGTGTGAGTCAGCCGGAGGACGCCCATCGCTCCCAGTCCTCGGGGGTATCCAGGTCGAAGGCGCCTTCCGGCCAGTCAATGATTCTCACCTGCGGGCCCGCTTCCTTCAGGATCCGGCGCGCACCTTCTTCTCCGCGCAAACCCCCCAGGGCCGGGAACCATGCCCGGCCGAAGAGGGTAGGCGGGCCGAGCACACCCGCGTACCGGCACGCCACCACGGCATCGGGTTCGCCGTCAAACCTGCCGATCATCTCGGTAATCAAGCCGGCGCGGAGCGCCGGTTGATCCGCGAGCACGATCAAGGCGCCGTTGGTACCCGGGGCGAGTTGCCGGAAGCCGGCCGCGATGGAGCTTCCGAGGCCGGCAGCCCACCCGGCGTGCTCGATGATTTCCACCCGCGTATTGATGGGTAGACAGGCGCGGTATTCCCGGGCAAATGCACCGATGACGACCAGCAGGCGTTCGACCGGAGCCGAAAGAAGCTCGTCGACCTGCCGGCGCAACAGCGGTTCCCGATCCAGTTGCGCGAGCAGTTTCGGCCCACCGAATCGGGCCGATTGGCCGGCCGCCAGTAAAATGGCTTCAACGCCAGCCACGGCTCGACTTTGGCTCTTCCGCCGGATGTATGGCCGATGGACGGTGTTTCAGGAAGCCGGCTCCACGCCCAGCCAGGACTGATTGCGCCTCAGCCACGATCGCCAGGGCGATCTCCTCCGGCGCTTCCGCGCCGATGTCCAGTCCGGCCGGACAATGAACGTGGCGCAGTTCCTCCGGGTCAACCCCGTCATCCAGCAGTTCATGAAACAACCGTTCACGGCGCTGTTTTCCGCCGACCAGGGCCAGGTAACCGTACCCGCGGCTCGATGCCCGCGAACGTTCCAACGCCGTCTTCAATGCCACCAGGTCCGCACCCAGCCGGTGCGACATCACCACGCAGCCGGCTTGCGGATCACCGGCCGGCAGCGACGCCGGGTCGGTCATTACGACGACTTCCCAGTGAAGAAAACCGGCCAGCCGAACCAAGGGTTGCAAATCGGGTCTGTCCCCCACCAGCACCAACCGGACCGGCGGCAACAACACCTGGGCAAAGCCGCTGGCTTCCATGCTGACGGGCGCCGAACTGATCTCGGTACGCAGCCCGGCGTCGGGCCCGTCCAGCCCTCGCATGACCGTCAGCAGCGGTTTGCGCTCACGACGGCACTCCTGCAGACGCTCGACGAGCGAGCTGGGCTTAACCACGCGTTCCAGCACCACCTCGATTTGCCCGTCGCAGCCGAAAAGTGACCGCAGGTCAAATTTCAGCCGTTCGCTTTGCCCGGTCTGCAGTACCGCGATTCCGCGGTTCGCCACCTCCCCTTCGATGCAGCCCGGGCTGAGCGAACCGGCCGTCCCGCCGGAATCGTTCACCAGGATGCGCGCTCCCGCCTGGCGATAGCTGGATCCGCTGATCCGAACCAGGGTTGCCAGGCAAAAAGGACCCGGCCCGGCCTCGTACAAAGCCAGGATCGAATCCAGTTCAGTCCAACTCATCGGGGCGCAGGCTTTTTCCAGGGTTGAGGCACCCGGCGAGATCAGATCGAACTGATCTGCGGGGCGCCACGTTCTCCCAACAACAATTTTTCGGGTGTGATCGGGAATTCACGCACCCTCTTTCCGGTCGCATTATAAACGGCGTTCGCGATCGCCGCCGGGAGGCCGGCGATGCCGATCTCACCCACGCCGCGCGCGCCGACGGGGCTGAAGATCAGGTCCGGTTTATCGACGAAAGTCACGTCGATGTACGGTACGTCGGCATTTGTCGCCACGAGGTATTCCGAGATGTTGGCGTTGGAAAAACGCCCGCTGGCCGGTTCCAGCAACGATTGTTCGAGCAAAGCAAGCCCGATCCCGAACACCACGCCCCCGATCACCTGGCTTCGCGCGGTTTTGGCGTTTATCACCGTACCGATGTCCATGACGGTCGTCACCCGTTGGACCCTGACTTCCGCCGTGTAACGGTTTACCTTCACTTCACAAAACTGCGCGCCGAACGAGTGGTAAACGTACTTATCCTCGTTTGAAAGCCCGTCGGCCCTCTCAACGGCTTCGACCGCACCGCGATCCACCGCGTTCAACACGTCGGCAAACGACACGCGGCGATTGTCCGCCGACAGGTAGCCGGCATCGTAACTTACCTTTTCGGGCGGCACGCCGTGCAGGGGTGACCTCGCGTTCGAAACCGCCAACCGGATCACCTTCTGGACGGCTGACTCCGCCGCCTTGCGGACCGCGGTGCCTACGCTGGCAACCGTCTGGGACCCTCCCGAAACCGGGGCCGGCGGAAAGATGGAGTCGCCCAGCGCCGGCCTGACCCGGTCAACCGGCAGGCCGAGGTATTCGGCTCCCACCATGGCAAGCACGGTCCACGTTCCCGTCCCGAGGTCCTGGGTGGCGGACGAGACTTCCGCCGTGCCGTCGGCCAGCAACCTCACTTTGGCCGAGGCTCCTGACCGGTGGGCTCCATACAAGGCCGAAGCCATTCCCATCCCCCTCAGCCATTCGCCTTCCTGACGCGTCCCCGGCTGGGAACCACGCTGGTTCCAGCCGAATTTATCCGCCCCGATCCGGTAACACTCCGCCAGGTTCTTCGATGACCACGGGACGTTTTTACCCGGGTAAACCTCCGCATAATTTCGCATCCGCAGCTCAACCGGATCCAGGTCCAGCTTTACCGCCAGTTCGTCCATCGCGCATTCCAGCGCAAACATGCCGGGCGCCACGCCGGGCGCGCGCATGAACGTAGGAGGCCCGACGTCAAGCGGCACCAGCTTCTGGCTGACCTGAATGTTAGGAGACTTGTAAAGGAACCGCGAAGTGCGGTGCGCAGCCGCCTCGATAAACACCTTCGAGTTGGAGATCGTGGACTGCACGTCGTGCTTGATCGCCTGCAGCGCGCCGTCCGGCGCGGCGGCCAGTGCGACCTGTTGAACGAGGGCGGGGCGGTGCCCCACCAGGGTGAACATTTGCGCGCGGGTTAACACCGTTTTTACCGGACGTTTTAACTCGCGGGCCGCCGCCGCCGTGAGCGGCGAGTGCATCCACATCGAGCCTTTACAGCCGAAGCCACCGCCCACGAATGGGCAAATCACCCGCACCCGGTTTTCGTCGATCCCGAGCACCGCGGCCACGTTCTGCTGGTGGGAGATGATGCCTTGGGTTGCCTCATAGACTTCCAGGCTGTCCCCCTCCCAGATCGCCGTCGTGGCGTGCGGCTCCATGGGGTTATGATGGTTTATCGGTTCCCGATAGGTAACCTCAACCGAGACGGGCGCTTGCCGGATGACCTCGTCGATGTTCGTCACGCCGGGTGCGAGCACCGTGGCCGTGGCACCCTCTTCGTCGACTGATTTGGGCGCAAAGGCGTGCGGCAAGGCTTCTTCCCACGCCAGAACCGGCTTGGCCTGGTCGTACTGCGTCCGGATCAACGCGGCGGCATCACGCGCCTGTTCGAAGCTGTCGGCGACCACCAACCCGATAATCTGGCCATAATACCTGACGTTCCGATCCTGCAGCGGCGGGTAGTCATCACCGGCGATGGCCCCTTCCGAGCGATCCAGCGGCGCGTAAAGCTTCACGGGCCGGAACGGTGTGAAGACGGCCGCGACGCCCGGCGCTCGCTCAGCCTGGGCCGTGTCCATGGCGCGGATGGAACCTTTCGCCACACTGCTGGTCACCAGATAGCCAAACGCCAGGTTTTCAGGGTGACGATCGCCGGTGTAAAGCGCCGTTCCCGTCACCTTCTGACGGCCATCAACCCGATCCTGAGGTTTCCCGAGTACCTGGTAGTTCATTATACCAAACCTCCTAACTGGCTGAAGGCGCGAATCACCGTCCGCTGCATGAGTTCCACTTTAAAGCCGTTGTCCGAATAACGTTTTGCCCCGTTGGCGGCGAGCGCGGCGGCCGCCTCAAGGCTCGGGCGATCCAGCGTCCGTCCGTTAAGGGCCGCCCCGACGTTTGGCAGGAGCCACGGCCGCGTGCCGACACCGCCGACGGCAACTTCCGCCTTGCGTACCCGGTCTCCATCCATGCTCAACACCACGGCCGCGGACGTGAGCGCAAATTCATAGGACGCGCGGTCCCGAACCTTGACGTAACCGGTTTTGGCACCAACAGGGGGCCGGGGTACGGTCACCTCGGTAATAAGCTCACCGGGCTCCAGCACATTTTCCCGGTCAGGCCGGTCCCCCGGTTCCAGATAAAAGTCGCGCAGCGCCACGGTGCGCGTCCTACCCTGGCCGCGGAGGTGCACCTGGGCATCCAGGGCGACCAACGCAACCGCCAGGTCGCTCGGATTGGTCGCGATGCAACTCGAACTCGTGCCCAGAATCGCGAGCATACGGTTTTCGCCGTTGATCGCCGGGCACCCGCTGCCGGGCACCCGCTTGTTGCACGCCGAATTAGTGTCGCGGAAATAGCTGCACCGGGTTCGCTGCAACAGATTGCCCCCGATCGTCGCCATATTCCGGAGCTGGGGCGAGGCGCTTTGCAACAAGGCCTGCGAGATAGCCTCGTACCCGCTCACGACCGCCGGATGCGCGGCGACGGCGCTCATGGTTTCCAGGGCGCCGATCCTCAAACCATCCGCGTCCTCCCCGACGCCGCGCAGGGGTAACTGGTCAATGGCAATGAGTTCGTCAGGCGTCATCACCTCCAGTTTCATCAAATCCACCAGGGTGGTGCCGCCTGCGAGATAACTGCTCTGCGGGCTTCGTTGCCCCAACTGCTCAAACGAAGTCACCGCCGTGAACCGAAACGGCCGCATATTATGCACCCTCCTTTACTTGCCGGGCAGCCACCTTGATCGCGTCGACGATGTTCGGGTACGCACCGCATCGGCAGAGATTGCCCGACATGAACTCCCGGATCTCGTCGTCTGAACCGGTGTGCCCTTCCTTGATGCAGGCGGCGGCCGACATGATCTGGCCCGGGGTACAGTACCCGCACTGGAAACCGTCGCACGCGATGAAGGCTGCCTGCACCGGGTGCAACTCGTCGCCGTGCGCCAACCCTTCGATCGTCGTTACATCCTTGCCGTTGACCATTGCCGCCAACGTCAGGCAGGAGAGGACCCGCTGGCCGTTCACGTGCACCGTGCACGCCCCGCAGGCGCCATGGTCGCAACCTTTCTTGGTTCCGGTAAGGTGCAGACGATCGCGCAAGGTATCCAGCAGGGTGACGCGCGGGTCGACCAGCCAGTGAACCGGCGAACCGTTCACCCGCAGGCGCAGATCAACCAACTGGTCGGGGACTTCCTTGGTCTGCGGCTGCGGTTGAACCGGGGTCGGCGGATCCGCTTGGGCCTGGCGCGCCAGCGGCAGCGTTACGCCCAGGGTCGCCGAGAGCGCAGCGAGCTGAGTGATAAATTGGCGCCGGGAGGGACCGGGCGTCGCCTCAGTACCGGGCCGATCGGACCCGGAGGACACATCATGTGGCATGACATATATTCGCACGCCGTGGGGAGATGCAACCGGAAGGTCGGGCGTCGGTCACACGGCGGCCGCAGCGAACTGGCGGGCACAACGACTGAGGTTCACACGGCGAACACGGCGAGCCACGGCGAACACGGCGAGAAGAAGAATGCCAAAAATGAGGGCTGCCGGTTGGGCATGCCGGGAATCTACGCCGTCTTTGCCCCGGAGCGGCGGCGAGAGCAATCGGCCCTAAAATTCCAGGCTGATGAATGCCGCCGCTCCGGGGCAAAGACGGCGTACTCCTTGCCAGGTGCCGAATTCAGGGTCGGGTGCCAAGTAACCCTGTCTTCCCGCCGTGGTCGCCGTGGCTCGCCGTGTTCGCCGTGTGAACCTCAGTCGTTGTGCCCGCCAGTTCGCTGCGGCCGCCGTGTGACCGACACCCGGCACTGGACACCGGACACCCGACACTGTCCATTTGTGGCATTGGATGATGAACTACGTTGACCTTTCCGGGCGTGCCAAGTTCTGGATGACGGGATCGGACCGGCTTCGCTATCTCAACGGGCAGTTGACCAATGACCTTAATGCCCTGGTTCTCGGCCAGGCCATGTACGCTTTCGCTCTCACGGCGAAAGGCAAGCTGGCCGGGGATCTCTACCTTCGAGCGGTCAATGACGCCTTCCTGATCGACGCGCCCGCCGAATTGCGCGACTCGCTGCTGGCAAGGCTCGAGCGCTACGTTGTCGCCGACGACGTCGCGATCGAAGACGTTACGGAACAATTCTACCTGTGGCACTTTCTCGAGCCGCTGGCGCCGGCCGAGACTCCGTCCGGCGTCATCCGAAACGAGAGCAGCCGCTTCCGCCGGGCCGGAACGGACCTCTTTTTTGCCGCCGAACCCGCGGTGCCGGCCGGCGTCGAACCCGCCGAACCTTTAGGAGCCGCGGAAGCCGAGACCCTGCGGGTGGAAGCCGCGATGCCGAAATGGGGACACGAACTTGATGAAAACGTGTTGCCTCAGGAGTTGGGGCTCGATGAGCTTGCCATCAGCTATACCAAGGGTTGTTACCTCGGACAGGAAGTCGTTAGCCGTATCAAGAGCGTTGGGCACGTGAACCGCCGGTTGGTGAAGCTGCGGCCGCTTGAGGGTCCGGCGCTGCGGCCGGGTCTGGCCCTGACGGCGGCCGGCCAACCGGCACCGGCGGCGGGCAGTGTGACCAGCGTGGCGCCGCTTCCGGTAGGCGGCCAGGTTTATGCCCTCGGTTTTGCCCGGCGCACCCTCGCCGAGCCCGGAAACCGGCTCGGGGTAGTTGATCCGGCGACTTCCGGCTTGATCGGCACCGTCGAAGTCTGCAGCCTTGGCGTGACTCGAGCAAACCCATGATGCGTGCTTTCGCCTTCGTCATTTTTCTTTGTTTTTCGTCGTTAATTGCCGCGATGGCCGATGAGGTGGCCGTGTTCGACGTGCAATGGGGCCGGAAACGAGATCGCCAGACGCGCAGCTTCGCCTTTGCCTTCTTCGATAAACAGGCGTCCTACACCGTCTATAACTTCAAGCGACTGGTCGCCGGTAACTTCTACGTAAAGACGACCATTCATCGCGTCATCCCGAATTACCTGGTGCAAGGCGGCGATCCCTTGAGCAAAGGCAAGGACCGGTCACGCGTAGGTACCGGCGGTCCCGGGTACACCCTGCCGCCGGAAATCAACCGGCGGCACCTGCGCGGATCGGTCGCCATGGGCCGGCTCGGAGACGCCGTTAACCCGAGGCGCTTGTCAAACGGGAGCCAGTTCTACGTCTGCCTGCAACCAATTCCCGCCCAAGACGGCAAAGACACCGTTTTCGGTGAGGTAGTTGCCGGGCTGGACGCCCTGGATGAGATCAGCCGTCTGCCGGCTGACAGCAATGCGAATCCGGTTGACCCCGTCGTGGTTACGCGCACCTACCTGATCGATCGGAGCCGCTTGGGTGGCCCTCCCGTCCGGTCGCAAACCCGTCGTTGACGGCGATGATGGCGACGGCAGCGCCCCGCCAAATGCCGGACGCACCCGCGAATCGGTGCCGGAAATTAAGTTCGGTGCTCGCGGTGTGAGAAGATTTTTGACCCGTCCGGTGAGGCTCTCCCGTGCGTGAGTAAGGGTGGGCATGGGCGGAATACCGCGCCCGCGTTTCCCACCCTTTATGAGAGCCCCTGTTTTTAACGGCGCCGGTTTTTTTCTGAAATCTGACCGGACGTAAAATGGACTACCCTGATTTCAGCCTGACAAACCGGGTCGCCCTGGTTACCGGAGCCAGTCACGGCATCGGCTTCGGCCTGGCCAAGGCGCTGGCTCATGCCGGCGCGACGGTGGCGGTGGCGGCTCGCTCGGCCTCCGACCTTGAAAACTTGACGGACGAAATCCGCGCGGAGGGCGGCAAAGCGCAGGCGTTTTCGCTCGACGTCCGGAAAATCGACCAGGTGCACGGGTGCATCCGCTCGGTCCACGAGTCACTGGGTGGCTTGGACGTCCTGGTCAACAACGCCGGACTCGGGGCCAACCATCCGGCCGTCGACGTCACCGAGTCCGACTGGGATGAAATGATGGCGGTTAATCTCAAAGGCCTCTTTTTTTGCTGTCAGGCAGCGGGACGGATCATGCTCCGGCAGGGATTCGGCCGCATCATCAACCTGAGTTCGCAGGCAAGCGTCGTCGGCATCCGTGACCATGCGGTTTATTGCGCCTCAAAAGGGGGTGTAAACCAGTTGACCCGGGTACTCGCGCTGGAATGGTCCGCCGCGGGCGTGACGGTGAATGCCGTGGCTCCTACCTTTATCTATACACCCGGAACCGCCGAACGGCTCGACAACCCGGCTTATCGTCAGGGGGTGATTAACCGTCTGCCGATCGGACGCGTGGGTACGATCGCGGACGTTGCTGCGGCGGTGATTTATCTCGCCTCACCCGCTGGTTCATTGGTGACGGGCACGGTCCTGATGGTCGACGGCGGTTGGACCGCCCAATAATAGGGCTATAGGGCTGAACCGTCGCCCTGAAAACGGGAAAAAAGGACGCAGCGGGCCCTGGTTCTTTCCCGAATGAGGCCCTCGCCTCCCCCCCGGCGACGGCACAAACGGATTTGCAGCAGGCTTCTTCCTCAAACCAACAAGAAAGCAAACACATGACGGCAAAACTTACTGGAAAAGTCGCATTGATCACCGGGGCAAGCGCGGGCATCGGGCAGGCCTGCGCGCGGCTCCTGGCGCAGGAGGGAGCACGGCTTGTCCTCACGGCGCGACGTCAGGAACGGCTCGATGAACTTAAACGGGAAGCAGAGAAAGCCGGCACCCAGGCCATCAGCGTCATCGGCGACGCGCGGGAGGAGAGCACGGCGATAAAAACGGTCGAAGCTGCCACCCAGGCTTTCGGGAGGGTTGACATCCTCGTCAACAACACCGGCGCGGGCAATTACAAGAACCTGATCGATACGAGCGCCAAAGAGTACGATGACCTGATGGACACCAACGTTCGCTCAACGTTTCTGTTCACCCGGCACACCGTCCCGGTGATGCTCAAGCAGAAAGAGGGCACCATCCTGATGATCTCATCGATGGCCGGCATTTACGGGTTTGCGGGCGAAGCGGTCTACTGCGCCACGAAGTTTGCCCAGGTCGGCTTCGCCCAGGCGCTCGACAAAGAACTTCGCACCCAGGGAATCAAGGTCGGCGTGATCTGTCCCGGCGGGGTTAAGACGGAATTTGCCCTCGGCCTGGGTCGCACCGAGGAGGGCGTCAGCAAGTCGAATATGCTCGATCCGGAAGACGTGGCGGGCGCGGTTCTGCTGGCGTGTACTCAGGCGCCGCACTCGAGGATCATCGAAATTCAGATGCGGACCATGGCGGAACCGCTCGCCTGACGGCAGGCTGCGCGCTCGCGCTTCCAGGGAAGGACGGTCATGCCCCGCCGCCCGGCCTTCCCTCGCAGCGCGTCTCGAGAACCTCAGCAGACTTCATGGACCGCACGCGCGTCCGTATCGACGCGGGTAATGTCCTCCGGTCTGAATACCTCGATGGAATGCGCGCTGGTCTCAATGATGAGATGCCCATGCGGGCTCACCCAGGCATGCTGCCGCGTCGGCACATGAATGTAACGTCCGCCGGAGAGGTGAATGGTGAACGCGCGCCAGTCGGCACCCGAAAGTAATTGTCTGATCTGCTCGAGCATAAGGTCCAGGGATGCGGGAATTCGACGGATAATCCCGTCGTCTTTCCGGGAACATATAGCGTAGCGCGGACCGGAGGCCAGCGCGGAGTGATCCCCGATTTACGCCGGCCGGCCGTGGGGCGCAACGTAGGAGTTCACACGGTCACACGGCGGCCACAGCGATGGGGCGGGCACAACGGAAGAGTTCACACGGCGAACACGGCGAGAAGATTAAATCATCCGCAGAACACGCAGAAGAACGCAGAAAAGAGAAAACATCCACAGATTACACAGATTGACACAGATTAAGGGGCCCCGGCGGCAACTCCAAGGTTGACACTCGCACCCACCCTCTACAATGCCACTCCGAACTCCGAACTCCGAACTCCGAACTCCGAACTCCGAACTCCGAACTCCGAACTCCGAACTCTTCCCCCCTTCTTCCCGCCGTGGTCGCCGTGGCCCGCCGTGTTCGCCGTGTGAACTCTTCCGTTGTGCCCGCCCTCCTCACTGTGCCCGCCGTGTGACCGTGTGAACTCTTACGTCGTGCCCGCCCAACCCCGCCGCGCCCGCCGTGTGACCGAACTCCGAACTCCGAACCCCGAACTCGACACCCGTTACTCAGGGCGACTCCTGGCCGGCGTACTCTGTGGTCTGCTGGATCAGCTTGGCGACCAGGGCCGTCCAACCGGTCTGGTGAGATGCCCCCAGACCGGCGCCGTTGTCGCCGTGGAAGTATTCGAAGAAAAGGATCAGATCCCGCCACTCGGGATCCTGCTGGAATTTTTGAGTACCTCCGTAGACGGGGCGCGTACCGTCCGGCCGCCGCGTGAACAAGGAGATCAACCTGCGGCCGAGTTCCTGGGATACCTCCCAAAGCGTCATGAACTTCCCGGAACGAGTCGGACATTCGACCTTAAAATCGTCGCCGTAATAACGGTGGTACTTTTGGAGCGATTCGATCAGAAGGAAGTTGATCGGGAACCAGACGGGGCCGCGCCAGTTCGAATTTCCGCCGAACAGCGGAATGACCGATTCGGCCGGTGCGTAACTTAAAGTGTAGGTGCTTCCGTTGATCCGGACCTCGGCGGGCTGATCCCGATGGTATTGCGACACGGACCGGATGCCGTGCGGGCTCAAGAATTCGTTCTCGTCGAGCATGTACTGCAAAAGCCGCCGGAGCTTATCCTGGTTTACCAGGGAGAAGAGCAGAAACCCCTCGGGCGAAGCCTCCAGGGTAGCGGCTGCCGGCCCTTCCGGATCGCCGGCGACGGCCGCGGCCCCTGTCGCTGCGGTCTCAGGCACCGGTTTAATCGGCGACACCCGGTTCATCAGTTCCGGGTACTGGCCGAGAAACCATTTTAGCCGCTCTTGGAACTCCTGCCCTTCCTGTCCTTGCAGGGCAGCCGCGGACACGGTCTCGACGGCAAAGATCGGCATGAGGCCCTCGAGAGTTCGTGCCCTCACCTCCTGAAATGACCCGGCCGATGAACGAATCACGTCGTAGTAGAAGCCGTCCGTATCGTCCCAGAGGTCGGCGTATTCATCCGGCAATGATCGCGCGTGGTTGAGAGAATCGGCGATGTAAACGAAATGCTGCAAAAACTTGGCGGCCAAATGGTCGTACCTGTGATCCGACCCAGCCAGCTCCAGGGCGACCTTGATCATGATCAGACTGAATTGGCCCATCCAGCTGGATGCATCCACCTGATAGATGGTCGAGCCCGCCGGAACGCTGTTGCGGTCAAACAGGCCGATGTTGTCCAGTCCCAGGAAGCCACCTTGAAACAGGTTGTTGCCGTCGGCATCCTTACGGTTGACCCACCAGGTGAAATAGAGCAGGCAGTTGTGAAAAATCCTCGCCAGGAAATCCAGGTCCGCGCGCCCGTACATCTTCTTCTCGATTTTGTAAACCCGCCAAGCCGCCCAGATATGCACCGGCGGATTGGTATCCGAAAAGGACCATTCGTACGCCGGCACCTGGCCCTCGGGGTGCATATACCATTCTCGAACCAGCAAGTGGAGCTGCTCCTTGGCGTAGTCCGGAT
Source organism: Verrucomicrobiota bacterium (assembly GCA_019247695.1). Lineage (NCBI taxonomy): Bacteria > Pseudomonadati > Verrucomicrobiota > Verrucomicrobiota bacterium. Next base: position 11,916 of record JAFBAP010000103.1, read on the forward strand.
CAATCATCGCCCATACGATCGTATGGAAACAGAGATCCCAGCTCGCAAACCAGGGGTACTCCCACGCGTCCGGCATCGAGAGAACATCTTCGCCATAAAGGTGCGTCCAGCGGGAATTCCGGCCCTGCTTGCGGCTCGCCGGCGGAGGCGGAAAGGCCGGGTCGCCTTCCAGCCATTGGTTGACGGCGTAATAGTAAAACTCTTTGCTCCATAAGAGCCCTGCAAAAGCCTGCCTCTGGATTGATTTGAGCTCGCTCGACATCCCCGGCGCGGTGATCCGGTCATAGAACTCGTCCGCATTCCCGATTTCGCGGGTGAAGACCTCGTCGAAATCATCGCCCAACGCCGGGTTCAGCGTTAAATCGCTACTCAACCGCAGCCTCAGGACCCGGGTCTGTCCGGGATCGAGGGTAATTTGATAGTGCGCAGCTGCCTTCGTGCCCTGCTGCGCCGGGTTAACCGTCTGCGCTCCCGAAACGATGTAGTCGTTGATGCCGTCTTTGGGAAAGGGAGTGCTGTTGGGCACCTGGTAGAGAAGCTGGAGGTTCGTCTCGTTTTCCACGAAGAGCAGTTCCTTCGGCGGCTCGCAGTACCAGGCCATCGTCTCCCGGGTCTCATAGGTCGCCTGAACCAGCCACACCTTGGGATCAGGTGAATCTTTCTTCGCCAGGTTTGGTTTCGGCGAGCCCTTCTCCCACGACCACGTGTTGCGAAACCACAAGGTCGGCAGTGCGTGGATTTCCTTTCGGTTAGGACCACGGTTAGTTAGCGTAATTCGAATCAGGATGTCCGTCGGGTTATTCTTCGCATACTCCACCTGGACATCCGTGTATTCGTTCCCGTCGAAGATTCCGGTGTCGAGCAACTCGTACTCGAAAGAGTGAGGGTCCGCTTTCCGGCGCCCGTTTTCCCGCCGCAGGTCATCGTAGGGAAACGCCCCGTGCGGATACTTGTAGAGCACCTTCATGTAGCTGTGAGTGGGAGTATTATCCAGATAGAAGTAATACTCCTTCACGTCCTCGCCATGGTTTCCTTCGCTGTTGGTAAGCCCGAAGGGCCGTTCCTTGAGGAAAGGATCGTTGCCGTTCCATAAGGCGAGCGCAAAGCAAAGCCTGGCGCGTTCGTCGCAAATGCCGGCCAACCCGTCTTCACCCCAGCGGTAGGCACGCGAACGGCCCTGTTCGTACGAAAGATATCTCCACGCGTCGCCGTCCGGGCTGTAATCCTCGCGAACCGTGCCCCACTGTCGCTCGCTTAAGTAGGGCCCCCAGAGCCGCCACGAAGCCTTTCCCTGGCGGGCGTCATCCAGTTTTTGTTCTTCCTGAGTCATGGCGAGTGTCGGGTGGAGTTCGGAGTTCGGAGTTCGGAGTTCGGAGCTCGGAGCTCGGAGCTCGGAGTGGCATCGTAGGGGGTGGGTGCGAGTGTCAACCTTAGAGCTGCCGCCCGCTCCTCTTAATCTGTGTCAATCCGTGTAATCTGTGGATGCTTTCCTTTTCTGCGTCCTTCTGCGTGTTCTGCGGATGATTTAATCTTCCCGCCGTGCCGGGTGTCGGGTGTCGGGCGGGGTTCGGAGCGGCATCATGAGGGCTGAGTGCGGGGAGTCAAGTCCGGCTTTACGCATAATTGCTCCCCCTCGGTCGCGGCGTCAGCACCAGCACCCCGTGTGCCACCCGACACCCGACACCCGTTACCCGTTACCCGTTACCCGTCCGCCCGGACCTTGATCTCAGCCCGTCCGGGCACGATTGTGCCCGTATGCGGGAGCATTTCCGCCAACCCTTCTACCAGCTTTTCGGCGCCTTCTTGTGCCTCGCCAGTACCGGCCCGGG
>JAFBAP010000104.1 GCA_019247695.1 Verrucomicrobiota bacterium
CGGCGGGGCTGGCGCATGGGACGGCGGTGATCATAACATAAAAAGATGCTGTTTCAAGGATTCTTTATGCCTGCGGGCCTGGGCGCGCCGGCCACGCGGGCCTGTCCCTCTGAGCAAGGGTCTGTCCCCGTTGAAGGGTCTGTCCCCGTTGAGGGGGTCTGTCCCCACTGAATAGGGAGGGGCGAGCGCCGGCCGGGGCGTACCGTAACCCGGCTGAAGCAGGGCCGACCAATACGGGCGGGGCCACCCTTCCTGGCCCGGCGCCGACCTACGAGGGGACCAGCGTAGGGCTGCCGCCGCCATTAAACCCTCCCTTACCTTAGCGCCATCGGGACTGCCATCGGGGACTGTCCCCCCCTTTCGTACGTTGATTCGCAATGGCAGGCGAGTAGGCGCGGCGGCGCTGTTGGTGCTGATCACGCTGGGGGACGGTCATTATGCCGGTCCATGGTTTTAGCTGTGGGGCGCTTCCTGGCATTGCACCCACCAAAAACCGAGGGGTCAGTTGCATTTAGTCGCTGTTTAACTGTTCCCCCCTTGAAAAGGAACCACAGTTCCGGCTCGACGGTTGATTATGCCATCGGGCGGCTCACCGATCTTTGGCCTGAGCCGGGCTTTTTCCAGGCCCTCAGGTTGACGCTGCAAACGGGCCGACCGATCGGTGACCCCAATGGCAGGCCGACTCAGGAAAGCAGTACGCGAACGTTCCGGACGCGGCGACGTAACTGCGGGCACGATTCGTGGCGCCAGGGTGCCAACCGGCCGGAGCCAGACTCGTGCGAATGCACCGGAGCGCCCGTTGCCACGAGGAAATCGATTTAGGGAGGTCATGCCACGGACCTTGGGACTGGGCGTGCCGGCGTTACTCGTGCTTATTTTTGCTACTGCAGTTACCGTCATGATCATCCGTGAGCAGCGGAGGCCGCCGGAATTTGCGGGCGTCTTTGATGCTCAGCCTCTGCAGGGCCTGGGTGTGGCCCAGCAGCACGACGGAACAATCGCAGAATCGCGAGACGACGGGGCTGCCGGCTTGGGCCAAACCCCGTCCGCACGGGAGTTGGCTCCTCCAGCACCGGTTGCTCCGCCAAATGGAGCGAATCGCAGCATTTTGGACTTGTTGCCGTCCATGCCGAGCGGCGGCGGATCCGAGGCCAATGCAAAGAGCCTGCGAGATCTGGAAGAAGCGATCCAGGTGCAAGATAACCAGCTGAAGATCAAACCAGCAGCTGCTCAAACCACCTATTCAGCCGGGGCGACGTACCTCGTGTTTCTCCGGGCGCTCCAGTCTCTTTTGCCTTCCTCCACCCTGAGCGGTTCGCTCGCGGAGGCCTTGACGGTAAAAGGACAGCCGGATGGCGCCGGAGTCTGGGGAAGATGGAACGCGAACGGACCCGGGACTGCCTGTCTATTTGATGAATTGGGACTCGGCCGGAACTTCACGTCGCTCGATGACGCGCAACCAGGCGATTTCATGAAGGTCTTTTTCGCCGATGCAGTCGGCCGTCGCGAGCACTCGTTGTCCACGATTTATCTTGGCCGCGAGCAGCAGAACGGCGTGGAGACGGTTCGCGTCTGGTCGAGTATCAAGCCAGTCGGATATGGAGAAGCGGTAATCCCGCGCGCTCGGATCAGCTTCGCAATCTTCTCGCGGCTTGAAAATCCTGCGAACATCGCGCAAGCGCCCACGCTTACCTCTAGAAACAAGTACCTGGCCAGCCTCCTAACTACCGATTCGTCCAAAGAGGAGACGATGACCCAAGCAGGCGTACGTTGACATGTCCGGCCGAGCCGAACGGGTCAGTCGAGCGAAGCGCGTTTGCTTTATCGATTGATCCCGATGTCTGAATGCCGGACGCGACTCTCGATATTCTGGTCAGCCGGTACCAACTCGCTCGAGCGGTTCGTAATGCGCCCGAGGACTATCTAACCCGAGTTAATTAATTTACAGGCCAGAACGGACGTTCAGCGCCTGTGATGGCTTTTGGAACGCGCAGGTAGATCGAGCGCTCTATTTTAAGGTAGAACCAGTTGAGGCCCGATCGTGGCTACAGTACAGTTATATGCTGCCCCCGGGCTCGCTGTATGCCAAGCATTCCTACGTGCCTCAGTTAGGAATCCAGTAAGATCGACGCGACGAGATCCGGCAGGAAAACTACACTTCGTACGGTCAGATGAATTCTCCGGCTGATTATGAAACCTCCCGGGGGAATGCGGCTCCCAGGCTCGGGTAAGCCGGGTACCGTTGGCGAGCGGTCGATAACAGGCGCCTCGGAGCGCGATAGGCGGCGCCGGCGGGCTCTCAAGAGGCTGGGAAGGTAGATTTTATATGCCAGACCGTGGCAAGGCGAGGACGCCCGTGGGTAATGCGCCGCCATCGACATAATCGACGCGGTCCCAGGGCGCCGGCACCTCGGCCAAGGCTTGGCGGGCGCTCGCGGAAAGCTCGGCCCCGTGAGCCTCTTTCAGCGGTTGAAACCCCCTTGCCGCCTGGGCGTTCTCGTTCAGATGCCCGAGGCTGTCCAGCCCGACGATGGCTGTGGTCACTCCTTCCAGGCTGAGGGTATAGCGCAGAAGTTCCCTGGCCGGGAGCTTCGCCTCGCGGGCGTACCGAATCGCCTTCATCGCGACCACGCCCATTTTGCGCGCCCGGGCCAACGGCAGCAGTTCATCTTCGAATCGGCCTTGATCCGGCCGCGTGCACGGGAAGGTGGACAGAACCGTGTCAGGATCAAAACGCTTAATGCATTCCATCAGTATTCCGGCGCTCGCATGCCCGGTGATTCCAAAGGCGCCGATGAGCTTTTGTTCTTTGGCCTCGCGGGCGGCGCGCACCGCACCGGACTCGAGGACAGCGAGGCTCGCAAGCTCGCGAGGCCGCAGATCGTGCAGTTGGTAGAGGTCAAGATGGTCGGTCCCCAGCACCTGGAGACTGTGTTCCAAGTCGCGTCTAAAGCCGTCGTAGTCCCGCGCGTCAGTTTTGCTGGCCAGGAAAACGCGATTTCGATGGCGCGCGAGCACGGGCGCAATCATGGCTTCACTCGGACCGTAGCTACGTGCGGTGTCCCAGTAGGTGACTCCCTGGGCGAGAGCGGATTCGAGCAAGGCGTGGCCCGCATCGAGCCTGCTTGCAAAACCCTCCATGAAGGCGCTACCCAACCCTAAACCCAGGATGGAAACGTTCGCCCCGGTGCGGCCGAGTTGCCGGCGGTCGACCGGACGAGGTTCCGTCGCGGCGGCAGTTGAAGCCGTGCGTCCACCGGGGATGGCGAACAGCGTCCCGGCGAGCGCGCCGCACAGGATGCCGCGAATGAAGTCCCGGCGAGAACTTCGGGCGTTCATCCGTCAAAATCGGTTCGGATCGCGCCTGGGTCAAGGGGCTGAGCCGGTTGCTGATCCCTTGCGGTTAGGCTATGGGCGCCACATAGTGGCCTGTTTACATCTGAAGGTTGTTCACGAATCGTTTCCCATGCGAAAGCAAATTACAAAATCTGTACTGGCGGCAGGATTAATTATGTTTGGGCTGGCTAGTTCGTTCACCGCCTGCCAGAGCGGAAGTACTGCTCGCTCAGCGGCGGAGATCACTGATCCAAACGTCGCCTTTTCTCGAGCTGGTGTACAAGGAAAGGCACCTGGCGGCGGTTCGTCTCGCTGAAACTTCCCAGGCGTTTCTCCACTGAGCGATCCGTCCACGCGTTTACGTGACGGACCTTCTTTCGGCTCCCCGGCAGCCTCAACCGTAAGCATGGGCGCGGATCGACCGTCCCTTCGCCTGCGCGTGCCGCCGTTCATCAACCGGCGCCTCCGCTTGATTTCAAAGTTAATCATTTCAACTCCCGCTCGGCTGCCGCCTTACGGGTTAGCGGGCCCGGGATGGAGGTTATCAATCCAGTAGACTTCCTCCGGGGGCTCCGCTGGGGTGACCTCCAGGTTGACGACCACGGGTTCCTGCCCGCTGCGGACCACCACGCAGCTCAATGGTTCATCACGGCTGGCGTTGATTTCCTGGTGCGGCACAAAGGGCGGCACGTAAATAAAATCGCCGGGGCCGGCTTCAGCACTGAACTCCAGCCGTTCACCCCAGCGCATGCGCGCCCGCCCGCTCACGACGTAAATAACGCTCTCGAGTTCGCCATGATGATGAGCGCCCGTTTTGGCGTTGGCATGGATGTTGACCGTCCCCGCCCAGAGCTTGCTTGCACCGGTGCGGGCCTGAGTGATCGCCGCGGCTCGTTCCATGCCCGGCGTCTGCGGGGTGTTGGAATCCAGTTGGCCTGCACGGACGATTTTGACGCCATGTTCGCGCCAGTTGATGGGTGGAGAGGCTTCAGACATAGAAAGCAGGGTCGAATCCTTTCGCCCGCCGGGCGAGCTCTGAAATTCAACGTTTCCCGGAGAGGCTGCACGAGCTCCCCTGAAGGCATTTAAGGCTGAGAATGGGCGCCCTGCAACTCGTGACTTTGCCTGCACTTGCCGTTACGAACAATGAAATGGAAACAATGGGGCTTAAGTGTGCCCCAGTTTCCTGCCGCGACGTTAGAACCCAACCTGGTCGCCACCCTTCAACTGCAAGATTTCCCGTGCGTCTGCGGGAGTAGCAATCTCCAGGTTCAACCCTTCCAGGATCTGACGGACACGGCGAACCTGGGCGGCATTGCTTTCCGCGAGTTCGCCCGGACCGATCCAGAGGCTGTCTTCCAGGCCGACGCGTACATTGGCCCCCATCGCGGCTGCCATGGCTGCAACCGGCATTTGATTGCGGCCGGCGCCTAGCACCGACCAACGGTACTGGTTGCCAAAGAGCCGGTCGGCGGTGCGTTTCATGTGCAGGACGTCCTCAGGATGGGAGCCGATACCGCCCAGCAAGCCGAAGACCGATTGCACCCACAGCGGCGGCTGAAGCAGCCCTCGGTCCAGGAAATGAGCGAGATTATAGAGATGCGAAATGTCGTAGCACTCGCATTCGAAGCGGGTCCCATTTTCCGCGCATGTGCGCAGGACGTATTCGATGTCCTGAAAGGAATTACGAAACACCAGGTCACGGCTGTTTTCCAGGTGCGCGCGTTCCCAGGCGAAACGGAAATCCTTGAAGCGCGCCAGCATCGGATACAGGCCGAAATTCATCGACCCCATGTTGAGTGAGGCCAGTTCGGGCCTGTACGCTGCGGCCGGTCGAACCCGCTCCTGGACCGTCATGTAGGGCGCACCGCCCGTAGTCAGATTGATAATGCAATCGCAGCACTGCCTGATCAGCTTCAGAAACGGAATGAAGGCTTCCGGCCGCTGGTCTGGTTGACCGGTTTCGGGATTACGGGCATGCAAATGAACGATCGCAGCCCCGGCTTCGACGGCGCCCACGGCAGCATCGGCAATCTCGTCAGCGGTTACGGGCAAGTAGGGCGACATCGACGGCGTATGGATGGCGCCGGTCACTGCGCAGGTGATGATGACTTTCTTGGCCTCGGCCATGGGATCAGTCCTTTCTTAATCGATTTCGGCGATTGAATCGGTCCACGCCCGGAGGCGCCCGCCGCGTTAACCTTTCAATGTTCGTGCCTTTTGCAAGTGCCTCGCGAGTTGGCCCGCCAACTCTGCACGGCACTTTTGGATTCAAGCCTGGCCCGAACGCGTTGCCATCCAATCCGGCCTCAAATGGCCGCACGTTTAAAAACCAGTGCGAAAGAGCCGCCATCCGCCGTGCTGGCGCGAATACCAAAGAGAAAGCAAGGAACCAAAGGATGGGAATCAAAGAAGCATTGGGTTTCGGGTCAGGCAAGAAGGTGCGTTACGCGATTGTGGGCGTGGGCGACATCGCTCAGGAAGACATGATGCCCGGCGTGGATCATACGGGCAACTCCGTCATTACCGCGCTGGTCACCTCCGATCCGAAAAAAGCGCAGGAATTAGGCCACAAGTACAAGGTTGAGGCGACTTTCGCCTACGAGGAATTCGCACGGGCGCTGGCGTCCGACACTTTTGACGCGATCTACCTGGCCACGCCGAATTGGCGGCATGCGGAGTTCATCATGCCCGCCCTGCGTGCGGGTATCCACGTGCTGAGCGAAAAGCCCCTGGAGGTTTCGACGGCCAAATGCAGGGAGATTCTTGACGTTGCCAAGGGTGCGCCGGCCAAGCTGATGGTTGCCTATCGGCTGCATTTTGAGCCCGGTACCTTGTCGACCATTGAAGTGGTTCGCTCCGGAGAACTGGGCGAAGTCCACAGCTTTACCTCGACCTTTGCACAACCGCTCGACCCGTCGAATCACCGCGCTCATTCCGGTGACCTGGCCGGTCCGGTGCTCGATATGGGCCCGTATCCGGTGAACGCCGCACGCTACATCTTCGGCGATGAACCGACGGAAGTGGTCTCGGCCGTGGGCACCCGGCATCCGGAAACCGGCTTCGACCAGAACTTTGACGACACCGTTGCAGTGACGCTCCGGTTCCCCGGCCATCGCCTGGCGCAGTTCAGCCTCAGCTATTACGGTGGGCCCGTGAACAGCTTTGTGGCGATCGGGCCTAAGGGTAGCGTGATGCTTGACCCGGCGTACATGTTCGGACAGCCCATGGAGCAAACGGTCACCATAGGCCAGGACAAGCGTACGAAAAGCTTCAAGAGCACGGACCATTTCGGCGGCGAGCTGAAGTACTTCTCCGATTGCATTCTCAACGGCACCGATCCTGAGCCGGACGGCGAAGAGGGGTATGCCGACGTCCGGGTCCTCGAGGGTGTGCTGGAAGCCTTGAAATCGGGCGGCGCGGTCCAGTTGCCGCCGTTTACCCGCACCAGGCGCATCGATACAAAGGCACAGAAGATAGAACTCCGAGCGGTCTCCACCCCGGATCTGGTCCACGCCTCCAACCCGGGCAAAGGGGTGGAAAAGTTGCCCAAGAATTAGGGCGGAACCGTGCCGTTCGCTCAACCGTCGGTATCCTTATTCCGGATTCAGGATCGGTTTTCGAACCCTTGGCAGGTTCAGCATCCCTGGCTTTTGGCTGGGCCTGCGCGGGTTTCCGGCGAGTTGTCGTTCCGTTAAACGCGCAAGCCGGACAAAGGGCAGGCCGATCAGCAGGTAGATCGCGGCGACCAGGAGGCCCGTTCCGAAATAGTCGAAGGTCTGGCTGGCGATCCGGTTATAGGCGCCCGTCAGCTCGATCAGCGTGACCATGGAGACCAGCGAGGAGTCCTTCAGCAGGGAAATAAAATCGTTGGTGATGGGCGGCAGAACGAACCGGAGCGCCTGAGGAAGAACCACGAACCGTAAACCTTGTAAGTGGGTCATGCCGAGGGCGCGCGCGGCTTGCATTTGACCTTTGGGAACGGCGAAAATGCCCGCACGGTAATTCTCGGCTTCGTAAGCAGCGTAGTTAAACCCGAGGCCGAGAACGCCGGCAGTGAAGGGTGAGAGTTTAAGGCCGATATTCGGCAGGCCATAAAAAATGATGAGGAGCTGGATCAACAGGGGCGTCCCTCTGATAAGTTCGATGTAACCTATGGCCAGCCACTGAAACGGCCATGGCCCATAGAGCCGCAGAATGGCGAGCATAAGGCCGGCTGCGATCGCGACCGCCATCCCGGCAACGGAGATCTCGAGGGTAAGGACAGCCGCTTGAACGAGCAGCGGCCAGGAGTCCAGGTAATGCGAGAGCCGAGTCCAGAGGGAGGCTGGTCCGCCGTGCGTGCGCACGAAAGCCTGGTACTCAAGATCAGGCACAGAGGCGGTTTCAGGCTGTCCGAAAGCGGTGGCCGCCGCCGGTGTCCAAAGCCCCCATCGGGACAGAATGTTGCGCAGTTCTCCGCTGGCGATCAATTCAGCCAACGCTTGGTTAAGGTCGCGCTGAAGCTGGTCGTTGCCTTTGCGGATGGCAATCCCATAAAGAATCCGGCCGAAAGGGGGGCCGCTGAGTTGAAGAGCCGGATCGGGTGCTGCGTAGTACTTTGCAATCGGAAAATCGAGCAGGACCCCAAAGATACGGCCGTTCGCGACATCTTGGTAAGCATTAACCTCCTGATCATAGACCTTGGTCACGACGCCCGGCGTGCTCTCGAGCATACGGAGCGCAGCCGTCTGATCCAGGGTACCAACTTGCTTTCCGCGTAGTTGATCGAGGGAGGTGATGGGTGCCACGCCGTGCCGCCCAGCAAATTGCTCGTACGTAACATAATAGGGGTTGGTGAACAGTACTTCCTCAGCTTTATCCGGGGTAACCTCGATACCGCAGATCACGCAGTCATAAAGGCCGCGACCAAGGCCGGGGATCAGCCCGGCCCAGTCGTTTTGCACAAACTCCGCATTGCGTCCGAGGCGGTGGGCGATGGCTTCTATGATCTCGTATTCGAATCCGGCCAGTTTATTATCGGGACCGTAAAATGTGTAAGGAGCGTTGCTGTTAGGGTCGGCGGCCCAGCGCAGGGCCGGAGCCGGTTCGCAGCGGAGGACACCTCCGGTCAAAATCAACGCAAACAAGATCGGCCAGACTCGTGTTCTCCTTCGGAGCACTCGACGCATTTGGGGTTCCGCTTTCACAAATTTGCCTTTGGTATTCGTCTGATTTGCTATGCCCGCAGATCGGCAGGGTCGAATATTGTAAGTGCCCGGTAAACAGATTCTCCAGCCGGAGGATATTGCCAGCAGGCGCCGGGCTTTGGGGCAACAATTTCCTGCTTGAATTAGCAACTGCGGCCTGCCCATTCCCGGCGCGGCAACGTTGCTGAGGCACGCAGACCTCAACATGCCGCGCGGTTACGTGACCGTCTACGAAGAGGAAACGGCCGCGCCGTCAGGCCCACCCCGCCCGGCATCGCGCGTACCGCCCACCGCACGAAAACCACGAACCGACCGCGGCCGCGTGGACGGACCTCGGGCGGCACTTCCTGCGCCAAGTGCCGGCAGCCGTCGGTTCAGCAGCAGGAATCGAGCGAAGAGGCGAAATATACGTATGAGCGAATCTACGAATCCGCTCCCTCCATCGTCGAATCGAGTCACCCAGGTTCCTGAGGGCTTCCAGGCCTACTGCAGGGACGAGTTGATCGGTACCTACTCCACGGAACAACGCGCTTGGGATGAGATCCAGCGACTCCTTGCGCGAGGTCCGCAACAGGACAGTTCGCCCGAGCAGCCGCAAGCCAACCAACGACCGTTAACGGGTGACGGGCCGGTGGCACCCCCGGGCGGAACGGTTTAACGGCAGCGCTCCACCTGTCGGGAAGCGCCTGCCGCGAGGGCCTGGGAGCTTTCCTTTTGGGCCTCGAAGATGGGCCGGCGGCCGGGGCGCCAGCCATGGTGCTTAGCGCTCCTCGCCCTCCGTACCTCCGCTCGGGCCGCGTCGATAGATCACCAATGACTTATACTCCTCGTGAAAGATCAAACGTTGGGTGGCGATGTACTCTTTCAACGTTCTTGTCGTCAGGTTAAAGCCGTTCGATCCCTTGTAAAAAAACACAAGCCCGCCCTCGCTCAGCTTCCGCAAGAACATGCCTAACAACGAACGGTCGTTCAGGTGCGCGTACCGCTGCTTTTTCTCATCGTAAAATTCGTGTAAATGAAACAATGTGACCAGGTCGAACATCGGCAATAATGCCTCGCTGAGCGTGTAGATATCGGTGAACAGCACTTTATAGTGTCGAGCCGCCGCCGGATTCGCTACAATGAAGTCAACGTAGCGGCTGTGCTCCTCCGGAGAGGCAGTTACTGCGAGGACCTCATTCGGCCCCTCTGCCTCAAGATTGGCTCTGCCCAGGAGATGATGAGCCCCGGAGCCGAAATGAAAGATGGCGCGTTTAGAAATCTGGCGAGTTCTCAGGTAGCTGACGAAGTCAACGTCACACGGACACACGAAGGGCAGCAACGGCCACGAGCGGTTCCAATAGTTGAGTTTTATCCCGTCGACTCCCGCCACCGTGGCCTTTTTGCGCTTGGTCCGGTATACGCAGACTCCCAAGCCGATGAGCGTTCCGGCCATTGTCCCGACCGTGGTAAGCCTAAGCGGCTGACGGCAGGGAGCGAAAACCTTTCCCAGGCCGGACATTGATCGGACGATGCCGCGGGCGGTTTTGTCGATGCCTGCGCCCTGCGGCGGCCGTGCCAGGCTTTCGCGATCAAGCAGTCGCGTGCTGTTCTTGAACAACATCAAAAGAGCCTTTCGTGACAAGCCGGTACGGGTGAACCTTTCGAGCATGGGATTTCTCTCGGGAATCGATCGGGCCAACGGCGGAACGCTTCAAGGTGTAGCCGTAAATTTTTGTGAGGGTCCGGAGGTGGAGGCGGGTTGATCCAAGGTATCTCCCGCCTGTCTGCGGGCGATCCTTTCATCCAGATGCGTTCGACCCGGGGCCAAACCCCGACTCTCACCGAATGGTGCCCGTTCCGGCGACAAACCGATGGGCGGACTGCAAGCCCTCGTTTTTGCTATCTCGGGCTTGCGCAACGAGCGCCCATGCGCGGCGAAGGTCATCCGTCCGCATCGACCGGCACGACTCCTGATCGGCTGCGGGCGTGCAGTTCCAAACCGGGCGCAATTCTTCTTTTCCTGCCCAAACCTCTGGCTTATAGCTCGTTAGGCTATGAGGCTTCCTCTCTTCCCTTGAAGAAAGTGCCTTCCGGTCAAGACCCTTACCTCACCCCGAACACGGTAGCGTTGGCGCTTTATGAGCAGCGAAACCAGTTTTCCAGAAAAAATCAGCGGAATCGGCCATCTGCGCGAGCCTTTCCGAACCGCGTTCAGAAGTGAGCTTGGTCCGGGCGAACTGATCAAGGCTTTGATCTACAGCCCTCCGTTCTCAACGGCCTCCTTTAAAGCCGCCGCCTCCGTGATGGTGGTTACCGCCGACCGATGGGTGATCGCCTGGGAAGAGAACCGGCAGATTTGGATGGAAGCCGCGGACTTTTCGGACACCCTGTTTATCGAATTGACCATCATCCTCTTGTACGGGCAGCTCAAAGTCGATTTTCTGAAGGAGGGGACGCCTTCGTCGGTGACCGTTTATTTCAACACCGTCAGAGAAAAGTACTACCAGGAGGCTGTGGAATTGCTGCTTGGCGGGATTGCCACCGAATCCAGAGGAAAAAGCCAGGCCGGAGAGGTGAAAAAGAACGAGCGGGTCGTCAGCGATTGGCCCATTAAATTTCGTAACGTGGCATTGAGGTACTCGCCCATCGCACGGCAACTAATGTCCGGCTTGTATTGGGATGCGCTTTATGGGGGCGGCAACCGCGAACTCTCCCCGGCTTCCGCGCTCGTGCGGACGGAAAAAGAGTTGCTTCTGATTGCAGAGGAAAAATTGCCCGGCCGGTTTCACTTTCGCCGTGATCAGAAATTTGGCGAAATCATCACTTATTTCCCGCTGGCGCATTTGGCCAACTATCGCATCCTCGAACGCCGGCGGGTGGATACCCTTACTCTGCTCGTCCACGCCGGCTACGGCGGAGAAACGCTTGAGATTACATTTCCAACAGAAAAGCGTGGGCGGATGGTTGAATTGATGCGATCGATCATGCTTGAGTGGCCGTTGTCCGCCGGGGATGACGCGGGCGCGTGACGCTGTAGCGTTTACCAAGCCTCCATTGAGGCGGAGACTAACGCACGCTGCGGGTTGGTCGCCGGAGGATGCTCCGTACTTGGTTGAATCGGCCTTCGGCCCAACGGGCCATCAAACCGTCCCCCCGGCCTGTTGGGCCTAGAACGTTTATATGGTCCAGTAGGTTTAAATCTGGCAGGGCACCTGGGAAGGAAGGCAAAAATTTTACCTCCACGGCCCTCGAAATAATATTACACCGGTTTCCAAGCCGGTTGAAACGGGGCACCATGCGTTTTGCTTGGGACGGACGTGGGACCCGGGTTACTATGCGTGCACATGCCGACGGCATCATTTTCTGGCGAATTTCGCACCGAGTTGCGTCGCTTGCTGGCTTGGCGCCGGGACGTACGGCATTTCCGACCGGAGCCGTTACCTGCAGGGACCTTGGAGCGGCTTCTCGAGCTCGCCTGCCTGGCGCCCTCCGTGGGCTTGAGCCAGCCCTGGCGATTTGTGCTGGTGGAAGATGCCGGCCGGCGTCAACGGGTGTTGGACAGTTTTCTGATCTGCAACCGAGAGGCCCTTAAAGCGTGTCCCACTGACCGGGCCGGCCGGTACGCCCGCCTTAAGCTGGCAGGTCTGCAGGAAGCGCCGCACCAGGTGGCGGTGTTTTGTGATGAGGCGACTGATCAGGGGGGTGGTTTGGGCCGGCGCACGATGCCTGAGATGCTTCGTTACTCGGCCGTACTGGCCGTCCACACTTTATGGCTGGCGGCCCGTGCGGAAGGGATCGGGATTGGTTGGGTATCGATCCTGGACCCCGCCTGCGTGCATGAGGCCCTGCAAGTACCTGCCCCGTGGTCATTGGTGGCATACCTCTGCGTGGGATACGCTGTTGCCGAAGACGATGTGCCGGAACTCGAGCGGGCCGGTTGGGAGCGCCGCTGCCCCCTGAAACAGTTCATCCTGCAACGCTGATCGGCCATCGCAATTACCCGATCCGGCCGGCGATCCCTCCATGGTACCTCCTCCGATACGGTTCTTTGTGGCAGCCGCTACTCCTTCGGCCGGTACCGCTACCGGGCGTGAGATGAGCCGTTCGAACCGGTGGCGTTTTGGCCGACGGCTACAGGGCCATAATCGCGTGGGCGAAGGCTTTAAGGGCCTGTTGCAGGCGCAAGGACAGCCCCGCTTGCGCCACGATGGCCGGCGCATTGACGTCGGCACCCGACAACGGTAGCGTGATGCAGGCTGGCTCAACCAACCGGGCGCCCATGACGCTCAACGTTTCCCGAAGCTGGGCCGGCGCATGGTGCGCGTGCGCCGACGCGCTGATCAAGGCAACAGGCTTGCCGGGAAACTCCACACTGGCCACCAACCAGTCCAGGGCGTTTTTCAGGGTGCCGGGAACGCCGTGCGCGTATTCGGGCGAGCAAATCAGCAGACCGTCGCTCCCGCCGATCTGATCGCGAAGCGCTCGAACCGATGGTGGGGGCTCGGCATGATCCAGGTCAGGATTGAAGTGGGGCAAACCACCCAAGCCTTCGTAGAGCACGAGTTCCATGTTTGCGGGTGCGAGCTGCTGGGCGGCGTTCAATACGGCCGTGTTGGAGGAGGCAGCCCTCAAACTGCCCGAGATAGCCAGGATGCGCATTCATTAGCTTACACCCGGGCGTGGGGTCCGTTGATGCATCCGATCGCCTCCCGGATGGTTGGTGGCAGGTCTGGTACCGGCATTCCCGACGGTAACGTTCGCCGGGCATCATCGTGGAGGCCGCCGTGCGATGGTTTGTTTGGCGGTGAGGATCCGGCATGAGGCGGCGACCTGGAGCGGACTACCGGGATCCGGAGCCACTGCATTTCGTTGACTGACATCAGCGCCAGCTTAGGCATGGCTCCGGTATCTGTTCTGGACCGGCCTTCTACCCTGACCCTCCTTCCTTGCCCTGAATCCTTGATTCGCCTACGTGGGCTGGCCGCGGGTGCGCAATTTGTCGAGCATCACCGCCAGGATGATCACCGCCCCTTTGATCACCAACTGCCAGTAGAACGACACGTTCATCAACGTCAGCCCGTTGTTGAGCACCGCGATGATCAACGCCCCCACCAA
>JAFBAP010000105.1 GCA_019247695.1 Verrucomicrobiota bacterium
GAGGTCCTTCTGCGCCTGCGAGCCTAACAGAGACGGGAGCCAGACGAGGGTGCGCGCGCTGCCCCGGTCGGTCCGGAATCCTTCCAGCCTGGCCAGGCCGTCCTTGGGTCCGCGGTTTTCCCGGTCAATCGGGTAGCCCACCACCAACTTCCATTCCTCGCCGTGCTCCTCCAGGGTGTCGTAGCCGGCTTCCCTGACGTTTTGAAAGAAGATTTTGCAGCGCCGGTCGGTGCCCCGCCACCGGAACTTGTGCTCGACCCACAGGTCGTCGCCCGCGGCAATGCCCAGTTGCTCGAAAAGCGTCGATTTCAGGAGCCGGATCCGGTTGCCGAAGTTGTCCTGCGTCTCCGCTTTGGCGAGGATCGCCTCCACGTCGACTCCGGTGAGCTGGATGGAAATGACGTGCTGGGCGCTGCCCTCGCTTATCTTGATCTGGCCCACCTGGCCCGCCCATTTACGGACCTTCTTGAGCACGATGTTGGCTTCCTGCCCGGGGATCGGGCTCTTGATCGTGCCGTGGTTAAGCGCGGCCAGGCGGGCCGGCGTCAGGTTCTTCAACGAGTCCACCTCCGGCGCGAGTGCGGCCAGCAGCAAGGTTTTGATTAACCGGTCGTCGTTGCGTAGCGCTTCCCGTTTGGGATCACGGTAATCGAGCTTTTCCGCCTCTTCGAACGTCAGGCCATTATCATCCTCCAGCATCGGCCGGAGCTGCTGGCGGTAGAGGCGGTGCGCGGTGTCGAAGTGGCGTTTCATGTCCGAGCTGAACGCTTCATCGCCCTGGGCAATCTCGTCATAGAGATCGCCGACCGGCACCAGTTCGCCCAGCTGCAGCGTGTCGTTCTGGTCGACGAGCAACTGCAGCATGATCTTGAGCGCGGTGCGCTCGCGCTGGAGCAGAGAGGAGACGGCCACTAACGTTTCCACGAGCGCCGGGCTGAACGGGTAAAGCCTGCGAAAGGCTTGCTGGTCCGAATGGCGCGTGAGCAGCACGTTCATCACCTCCGTTCGAATGTGTTTGGTCCGCTCAAACTCCGCGTCGATTTCTGCCTTCGCCTCGGGCGATTTCGGCAGCAGCACGCGCTGCTCGGCGATGAAGGGGAGGTTGGCGTCTTCCAGCTGGATCGTGTTGAAGCGGCCTTCCCAGAACTTGAGTTGGTCGGCAAAATTCAGGCTCTGCGCCCCGGTGACGTTCTGGCCGATCAACTCGCGCAGGTCACGTTGCCGGGCGATGAAGCTGATGATCGGCGCAGGCCGGGGATTTCTATCCGGTTCTGCAAGCTTGCTGACCTTCGGTACCTCCGAGGTCAGGAACTGGTGGTCACCGGCCTTGCTCGCCAGCCAGAGAATCATCTCATCCAGAAACAGGATCAGCGCATCGTAACCTAAACTCTTCGCGTGCCGGCTGATGACCGAAAGCCCCTCATCGATGGGCACGAACTCGCCTTCCCGGCGGATTGAAGGAAAGAAGACGTCGATCAAATCGCCGGTGAGACGCCGGTAATCCTCCGTCCCCGGCCCGGCCGCTTTTGCCCGTTCATAGGAAGCAACCGTCCATCCCGCCGCGAGGGCGCCCCAGCGGGCGTCAGTACCACCCGTTCCCTTGTTCTTGTTCAGTTCGGCAAAGAATGCGTCGTCGCCCATTTGCCGGCGGAGCCGGTCCGCGTTGTTTACCAACTCCTGCGAACGAAAAACTGCCGGCGTGGGCGCATCGGGATGCCGTTCCCGGAGGTGCTGCACGTAACCCGAAAAAATGGCGTTCTCCAGGCTCGTGGCCCCGATCATGTGGTACGGCACCATCAGGAATTTTTTTCCGGCGAGCCAGGCGTCGTGCCTGGTTACCACGCCGGCCAACTTGGGGATGGATCGGGCATTGAGCTCTCCTTGCAGCAGCAGGTTGAGCACGCCCATGAAATGGCTTTTGCCGCTGCCGAAGCTGCCGTGAAGGTAGGTGCCGCGGCTCTTACCCGTGTCCAAGGCGCCTTTGATGAAGGTGAGCGCCTCATCGAAGTGTTCCACCAGGTGCGGGGTCACCACATAGCTCCGGACGGTGCCCTCCGCGTCCTTTACCCCGCTGCCGAGGGCATAGACGAAGTCGCCCCGGGTGACTTGCTCAGGCAGTTCGATGAGGTCGCGAATGAGGGTCATGGTCGAAGATGGGTTGGGATTTGGTTAGAAAGAGCGACAAACCCTGAGGGGTGAGGATTCTCTTTACCCCGGAGGGGTAATTGATAGTAGCCCGGCACTTTAGTGCCGGGTAGAAGATCTAAAGAAAATTCGTCCCGTAGGGACGCTGGGACGATCGGCAAGGAGGGGGGCCGCGTGGGTTGTGGGGTGGATGTTAGACGCCGTACCGCCGCGTGCGCCCCGGGGTTGGTTGCCGTGTAGCGGGATGGCGCGCCCTTTCCCAGCGTCCCTACGGGACGCATTTTTCCTTTAAATGCCCGCTCCCCGGCACTAAAGTACCGGGCTACTATCCGGCTGCCCCGCTGGGGCGAAGGCCGGATTGTCAAACATTTAAACCGGTGTAGCGACATAGGCGATTTTCAGTATCCGGTGCGGATGGCTTCGATCTGCGCATCGCTCAACCCTGATCCGTGGGTTTCGCTCCGGACGAATTCTTCATAGAAATCACCGAGCCGCAGGCCGTAAATGGGGTCGATTTCGTTGTGCCATTGTTTCAGCCAAGGGACGAGGTCCTTGAGGCCGGCGAGCAAGGGCGCGAGGCGTTCGGCGGTCCAGCCGTCCTGGTCTTTGCATTCGTGGTAGTAAGCGGCGAGCGCCTGGGCTTGTTGTTTGTGATCCCAGCCGGCCCACGCGATCACGGGGGTAGAATCGGCTTGCCGTTCGCCGCCGGGGTAAATGATCCAGCGCTCTTTAGGCACGTCGAGTTTGCCGCGCAGGCGCCAGTAGTGGCCTTTTTTGAAATCGGCAGATGTGTACTTGGGCGGCACGGGTATTTCCGGTTTTTCGGGAATGGGTTCGTGCGTCGGCGATGACGGCCGGCCCGTAGCGGTGCGAGATGCTTCTGCTGCTCGTCGGGCATCGATTTCGTCTTCCAGGCGCTGTAAGTCCCACGTTCGTTCCCATTGCGTCCGTTTGCGCAGGCCGGATTCCTTATAACGTTGTGAAGGCAGAAAGGGTACCGACTCCCCCTCCACGAGTTCCCGCACCAGATTGGGTAGATCGAAATCCTCCCGATCACGGTACAGGGCGGCCACGCGCAGGAAATCATGGTCAAGGCCCATGGCATCGGCCAATTGGCGGGTGCTCGTCAGGCGCGGTTCACGGCTGGCCGGGAAAGCGGC